>JAMCSM010000078.1:0-1632 GCA_023380915.1 Actinomycetota bacterium
GATCTCTGGAAAATAAAAGCTGGATACTTGTCAGGGCGTCGGGTACCGAACCGCTTATAAGATGCTATATCGAATCCAAAGAATTTAAATATTTTAATCTTCTTCAGGATTTTGTAAAAAATACTTTAACCGGAATTACTTCCGAAGGATAATCCATATTAGAAATTGTATTTTTTGGGAACTACCGTTATACCTTCTTTTGAGATAAAAAGATTTCTTTTCAAATCGGATTTTCTATCAAGGCCTATTTGGGTTCCATCCGGAATATAAATATCCCTGTCTATTATAGATTTTTTAATTATGACTCCCTTTCCGATTTCATTGTAACCCATTAAGAAAGAATCTGAAATTTCACTTTTCTCTCCGACACATACATTATATGAGAGGATGGAATTATAAATCGATGCGTTATTTATAACAGAGCCGTTAGAAATTAGTGATTTTTCCATATTTGAATTTTCGGTAATTTTCAAAGGCTGCATCGATTCCGGGTTTGTAAAGATTCCCCATCTGTCATTATATAAATTTATTGAAGGATTTTGCTTTATAAGATCCATATTTGCCTGATAAAACTCATCCAGGTCTCCGATATCGCGCCAGTATGCCCTTTCATTCTTTTTTGAACCTAAAATTATATTGTCATTAAAATTATAACAAAAAATATTTCTTCTTCTTTTCAGCATTGCCGGAATTACATCATAACCAAAATCGTGAGAAGAATAATGATCCGGATCCAAAATAATTGTTTCTTTATTCCCGGAAAATTTTTTATGCTGGTCTATTACAAGTTCCTCAATCAGAACCTGGGGTCTGAAAGAATAGTTTCCCATTGATGCAAGGCAATAATCATTGTTTCCCGGAATAGAAGTGGGTTTCTCCGGTTTTTCTTCAAATCCTATAAGTTTCCAGTTATTATCAACAACAAGTACTCCATATTTACCTGCTGCCGTTTCACACCTGACTGGTATAACGGAAATTGTAAGGTCCGATCCCTTTGATAAATGGAAATCATTCATCTGTGAAATATCCATTAGATAAATATGATCTCCGCCAAATATGTTTATGATATCAGGCCTATCTTCCCATGCATACCTTTTATTTTGATTTATAGCATCTGCAGTTCCGGCATACCACCCGCTGTCACTGCCGCTTTTTGCCGGAAGCAGTCTAATTGAATTATATCTGCTGGAGCCGAATATGGGCACCCATCCTTCAAGAATATGTTTTTCCAAAGATCTTGGCTCATACTGAGTAAGAACATATATTTTTCGTATTCTCGAATGGATAAGATTACTTAATACAAAATCTATTACTCTGTAATTTCCTCCAAATGGAAGCGCAGGTTTTGCCCTGTCTTTCGTCAGGGGCATAAGCCGGTTGCCGGCACCGCCTCCTAATACAAATGCCACTACTTCAATTCTCATATTCAGTATTTATTTTTATTAAAATTCAGCGAAGTCTTTTTCTGCTATTAGCACAGATTTTGACATATTAAATATATTAAACTTCATAATCAAAAAAATTTAAAGTAGTTGATTTTTTATTTAATTTTATTTTGTTCCACTACTCGATCTGAAGAAGATTTAATAGTGACAAAAAATCTTTTTTCCAATTCTCCGGTAATGCTGCAAT
>JAMCSM010000078.1:1718-8238 GCA_023380915.1 Actinomycetota bacterium
ATAGATATTATATTCCGGAGCATAGACAGATTTTCCGGTTCATTCTCGAATTTACGCATAATAATATCTATTTTGGCTGTTGCAAGCTGGTCAAATGTACCTGTATCCAACAATATTCCTGATCCTTCTGTTTTGGCAGCAATCCTGTATTGCATTATTTCTTCTGAAAGTTTTTCAAATTCAGCGAAATAATTATCTTCGAAATCTTCGTTTTTGAGAAGAATATATAATTTTGTATTTATCACAAGGCTATATATTTTTATAAGTATTTTATTTATAAAAATATTATTATCCAGGGATTGCAGGTAATTATCTTTATCGATTTTAAATTCATTTTGAATTTCCGCCATATCGGATTCAAGATGTCCTGTTGACATCAGGAATATTTTCTTTGTTATTTCATTTTGTTTGTCTACCGATAGATCTGTGATTGTATAATAGCTGTATTCCCCTGGATTGGAATTGATAACCTCAAAAACTCTGCTGTTTGAATTTTCTTTTATAAATTTATCGATATTGTCAAAAATTAATTTTGCTTTTGTCATTTCTTCTTCGGTAGAAACTTTTTTAGTATAAAGATTTATTTTCTTTTCTAAAACTACCGGGTTTTTAATATAAATTGTAAAAAAAATCATATTATTCTGTTCAAAAGTCATTTCTGATTTAAGTGCTGCTTTTCCCATGCACAAAACAAGCTTTTCATTTTCAATTTTTTCAAATGATAAATTACTAACTTCGAAACAATATAAATTTTTATATTGGTCTGCCTCAATTTCTTCAATAAAAAGGCAATCCGCCGCAAGTTCGGCGCAAACTTTTTCAAAATCATACATTGATTTTTTAACTATGCTTTCGTACATAAAGGCAGCATTCCGGTATTTATCTATATTGCTGTTTGCATTTTTAAGTATATTTAAAAAACCGGATTCCAGGTTTTCATCATTGAAATGGCTCGCAAGTTCAATGGCTCTGCATGCACTTTTTAGTATTTGAATGGATTCCATTCTTGATATTTCGTCAAAAAACCAGCCGTCACTTGATTGCATCAAAAGTGAGTGCCTGTACATTTCAAGAAGTTCAAAAACTTTCATTTCTCCTGTATTTAGCTGCTGTTTATCAAAAAACCTGTCCAAGAAATTCTGTATATTAGCAGCACTTCTGTCGTTTATTGTATCTATATAATTATCAACGGCAACCCATGGGTCGAGGAAATCTTTTTTTATAAATCCGGCGAGCTTCATTTCCATTATGCCTGTAAGTTTTGCGCTTAACCAGTCAACGGCTTCCCTTAAGGGTTTTCGCCATTTTTGGTTCCATTCAGGGTGCGGTTCATCCCCGGAAGCGCATCCGCAGTCTTCTTTCCACCTGCATATCGAGTGTTTACAACTCCATGAAGTGTTTTCAATAATTTCAACTTCATAAGTTGGAGGGTTTATTTCTATATATTCACCGGGTATTGTAATTTTTGCAAGATTATTTGATTCTATATATTCGAGGCAGTATGCAAGAGCCATATCCCCAAATCTATGGTGATGGCCGTAAGTTTCTCCATCAGATGCAATAACAATTATTTCAGGTTCACGAAGTGAAGTTGAAAATTCCGAAATAAGACTATCCGCAAATATTTTACCGTTACTTAAGAGATTGCCGAACGAAATTTTATTGGATATATTTGCATCATAAAAAAAAATAATAATGGATTTTCCCGAAGGTAATTTACAGATATATGGCATTCTTGTATTTAAGGTTGATTCGTTTATCATCTTCCAGCCATCAGTATTATCGTTTATTTTTCTGATTCTTGAAGCCTGGTCGGGTGAAAGTATAACGAATTTAATTCCGAACTGTGCCAGAAGGTCCAGTGTTTCATTATCCACTGCGATTTCCGCTATCCACATGCCTTCGGGCTGCCTGTTAAATGTTTTTTTAAAATCTTTTACCGACCATGAAACCTGGATATATTTGTCTTTTTTATTTGCAAGCGGCATTATGAGATGATTATATGTTTGTGCCATAGCTGTTCCATGACCGGAAAACCTCCCCATTCCTTCATGATCGGCATCAATGATTCTTGCTAAAAGATCAGGATGGGAACTTTTAATCCAGGAAAGCAGGGTAGGCCCAAAATTAAAACTGATTTTCGAATAGTTATTGCTGATGTCCTTAATTTTATTATTTGAGTCCAGGATATGAGAAGCGCTGTTTGTATCGTAACATTCGGCAGTAATCCTTTCATTCCAATCATGATAAGGTTTTGCATTTTCCTGGAATTGTATTTTTTCAAGCCAGGGATTCATCCTGTATGGCTGATAAAAATGCCCGTGTATGCATATATATTTTTGTATTTTTTTCATCCCGGTCCTTAATCCTTTTTAAATAAAATTGCAGAAAGTGGTGGAAGAGTTATGGTAATTGAATAATCCCTGCCATGACTTTTAACCTTTCCTGCCTTTACTTTTCCAAAGTTGCCATGGCCGCTGCCGCCATATTCAACTGCATCCGTATTCAAAATTTCACGCCATGTCCCATTCACGGGCACCCCTATACTGTAACCATATCTTGGCACAGGCGTAAAATTAAAACAGGCAAGTATCAATTCCTGGGTTTCAATAATTCCGGATTTATGTTTTCGGGTTTTAATCTCTTGTGATTTAGCTTTTCTCAGGAAAAAAAGAGTGCTGTTCCTCCTGTCATTAAAATCAACCCATTCAAAACTATTCGAATCAAAATCTCCCGAATACAGGGCTATTTCTTTTTTGTAGATTGCATTTAAATCTTTTATAAGCAGCTGAAGTCCGCTGTTCATTTTATTGGACATCAGGCTCCAGTCCAGACCCGCCATATGATTCCATTCATTTTGTGTTCCCAGTTCATCTCCCATAAAAATCAGCTTTTTACCGGGAAAAGCAAACATATAACCTGAAAGCAATCTAAGGTTTGCAAATTTCTGCCACCTGTCACCGGGCATCTTATTAAGAAGCGATCCTTTTCCGTAAACCACTTCATCATGCGAAAAAGGCAATATGAAATTTTCAGTAAATGCGTACAAGAATGTAAAAGTAAGTTCGCTGTAATGATGCTTCCTGTAAATCGGGTCTTTTGAAAAATATTGAAGAGTATCATGCATCCAGCCCATATTCCATTTCATGCCAAATCCAAGACCCCCGGTGTAAGTCGGCCTGGATACCATCGGCCAGGCTGTTGATTCTTCTGCTATCGTAACTGCATCGGGAAATTCCAGATAAATTATTTCATTAAGGGTTTTGATAAATTCTACTGCTTCCAGATTTTCCCTGCCTCCATATTTATTTGGAATCCATTGCCCTTCTTTTCTTGAATAATCAAGATAGAGCATCGATGCAACGGCATCTATTCTTAAACCATCAATATGATATTTATCCAGCCAGAAAATGGCGCTGCTGATCAGGAACTCTTTGACTTCCTGTCTTCCATAATTGAAAATCAGGCTTTTCCAATCAGGATGAAATCCCTTTTTTGGATCTTTATGTTCATAAAGATGAGTACCATCAAAGCAGGAAAGTCCGTGAGGATCATCGGGAAAATGAGATGGAACCCAATCAAGAATGACACCTATTCCATTTTGATGGAGGCGGTCCACAAGATACATAAAATCCTGAGGATTTCCATACCTGGAGGTTGGAGCAAAATAACCGGTCGTCTGATAACCCCAGGATCCATAAAAAGGATGTTCCATTACCGGCATTAACTCTACATGTGTAAAACCCATTTTGATTACATAGTCGCTAAGCAAATGTGCAATATCTCTGTAACTCAAAAACCGGTCGGGGTTAGCAGGATCTCTTTTCCATGAACCGGGATGAATTTCATAAATGGAATAGGGCTTATCCATACTATTGTAATTATGCCTTTGTTCCATCCATTTTTTATCATTCCATTCAAAATCGAGATCCCATATTACTGAGGCGGTTTTTGGCGGTGTCTCACAAAAAAAAGCAAAGGGGTCACTTTTATTTTTTTGAAAACCCGGAATTTTTGATTTTATATGATATTTATAAAGTGAACCCTTACCTAAATCAGCCTTAAAAATCTCCCAGATACCCGACTCGTCCCATCTGACATTCATGATATCGGCCTCTTCGTTCCATCCGTTGAAATCACCGATTAGAGAGACACGCTCTGCATTTGGAGCCCATACTGCAAAATGAGTTCCTGTAAAATTACCTTCCAAAATTTCTAAATGAGCACCCAATTTTTCATATAGTTTGAAATGTCTGCCATTTTTAAACAAATGAATATCATAATCACTGAATTTATCCATATTGAAATAATCCATTTTGTCAATTCACAAGGTTAAAAAAATTATTCCCTCAACATTTTTTATAAATTGCTGATTTGCAAAATTAATTAAATCTCTTTACATAATTATTATTTATATAGTATATATTAACTTGAAGCAAATAGTAAAATAAAGGTTAAACATCCAATATAAAATAGCATATTGTTATTATATTTCTGTATAAAGTATTATTTTGAAACTTCTTTGAAGGAAATTTCTCTTTAAATATAAACGATATAGGAGGCTTACAAATATTTTATTTTCTGGTAATATAAGTTGTGTAAAAATTTTAAAAAAATAAACATAACAGATACATGTATTATTGGGTAAATTGGAAGATAACTTAAAATTATCATGATTTCAAAAAAGAAAAAAAGACAGCTCGAAATAGAAGATTATATTCAGTTAAAAAATAAGGTTACTTTAGATGAATTGGCTGAAAAGTTTAACGTTAACAGGATAACAATACACCGTGATTTATCAGACCTGGAGGAAGGTGGCAAAATAAGAAAGGTTATCTCGGGAGCTTGCTGTCAGCAGGTCACTTTTAGATACCTCCAGTGTATTTTACAGTAGAGCTATCAATAACTGGGAAGAAAAATGTGCCATTTCAAAAAAAGCCATGGATTTTATCCAGCCAAATAAATTCTATTTCTTTGACGGTTCGTCAACCTTGCTTCCACTGGTGCAAAACTTATCCAGATCGGATATTAAGGATATAAGTATTCTTACTGCAAATATTATTTTTCAATTAGAATTATCAATGAATGAAAATATAAAAATCATCGGTCTTGGTGGGGAATTAAACCGGAATATCAAGTTATTTATAGAGCATTCGAAAATAAAAATACTTCTTGTAGATCATACAAAATTTGAAGATGATGGACATTTTACGATTTGCAATATGAAAGACGGATTTTCATTATATAATTTACGGAGAAGAGGTAATGGGTTATGCAGGTTCTGCTGATTCAAAGCTTAATACAGCAGAGTATAATGAAGAAAAGGATGTTGAATTATTTAACCGTACTTCCGGTGAAAATTTTTTTATTTTAAGAAAAGATATGTTTGCAAGTTAATATATACTATATAAATAAAGACCTGGTCTGAACAATAAAGAAATAAGATCGGTTAGAAAATTGGTATTTAAAATAAAATTAAAATATTAATTATTTGAATAGAGAGAATTATTATGAGTATTCCTGAAGGCGTAATAGTTGCAATGTTGACACCATTTGATGGAAAAGGCAGGGTAAATGAGCCAGAAGTCAGAAAACTTGTAAATTTCTTAATTGATAAAGGTGTCAGCGGAATTTTCCCGGTTGCATCATGCGGAGAATATGTCCATATTGATATGTCTGAAAGAAAGTTTCTGATTGATGTTGTGGTAGATGAGACAAAATCAAGAGTTGATATAATGCCAGGGACAGGTGCAACATGTTATCATCAGTCAATTGAGCTTGCAAACTATGCAAAAGAAAAAGGGTGTTCTGCTGTTGTGCTGCATGGACCATACTTTTTTAAAAATACAGAGGATGTCGTTGAAGGACATTTGAGAAAAGTAGCCGAATCAGTAAATATTCCCATTTTTGTTTATAATGTTCCTTTTTTTGCAAATGAGGTCACGCCATTTATGGTTGAAAGACTTACATATCTTCCAAACATTGTTGGAATAAAAGACTCTTCGGGCAATATGATAAATGTAATGAATCTTTTGGAGATGACACGAAAGGTGAAGCCAGATTTTAAGGTCCTGGTAGGTGTTGAAGAAATAATGCTACCTGCGCTTATGATGGGAGCAAGGGGAAGCATGACTGCTACGGCGGGAATTATGCCTGAATTCATGGTAGGAATCTGGAATGCTTTTACAAATGGTAATTTAAATGCTGCCTGCAACCTGCAGTTTGCAATTCTACCACTCATAAGAGAAATGAAAACATTTAATTTTCCCCAGGGATTTAAAGAAGCACTTGATTTGAGAGGAATAAAAATGGGTCCTCCGAAGATGAACTATTCCCCTGAAGTTTTATCAACACTGGCAAATCTTAAAGAAAGATTAAGGCTCGAAATGCAGGGTCTTCTTGATACGTATTTCAGTGGTACTTTTTTAAATTACAGAGGAAATGATAAAGAAAGTAAATTAAATTATCCTCAATTGCAGCAAAAAACATTAACAGAAAAAAAATATTTGTAAGCCTCCTA
>JAMCSM010000079.1 GCA_023380915.1 Actinomycetota bacterium
CGTCAGTGACAGAATTCCCTTGCTTTATGAAGGTTCAATCAACAGCAAAAAAATAATTCTTGCTGTTTGCGGTATGGGAAAAGAAAATGCAATTTTATCTTCAAAATTAATAATATCGGAATTCCTTATCAAAGATAATAAAAAAAATAAATCCGGAAGAGATATTGAAAAAATAATAATAGCTGGAGTATCTGCAGCATTAAAAAAGAATTTATCAATTGGTGATGCCGTTTTATGTAATAATGTCTGCATAAAAAGGCCAGAGTCAGATGAATTGAAAGAACCCCTGGTATTGCGAATTCCTGTAATAAATACAAGTTCAGGTATTAAAAAATGCAGGAATTTTAAAACACATACAGGAGCATTATTAACTGTAAATGAAATATTGACAGAAACAAGTGAAAAGAAGTCCTTAAATATAAAACTTGGTGTTGATATAGCAGACATGGAAAGTTACTGGTTTTTAAAGAATTTGCAATCCCATAAAGAGATAATTTTTTGCGCAAGGACGATTTCCGATAATCTGGAAAACAATTACTCCAGAGGTTTCCAGGAAATGATAAAAAACGAAAAAATTAATTATGGCAGGGTTATTATATTTTTATTCAGGCATCCATTAAATTTTAAAAAGTTTGTTTTTTCTGCAGTAAATTTTATGAAAGCCTGCAGAAATCTAAATTATTTTATTGAGGATTGTTTGTAATACTAATACTACTATTACTTAAAAATTATTTTCCTTAAACCATTTAATATGTTCTTCAATTGACTGCCTTACAGGTCTCGGGCAATATCCCAGCTGAGATGTCGCTTTTGTATGGCTGATAAAAGAATTGCTTCTTATAGTACTCAGGGAATATGGCGTAAACACCGGAGTGGCTCCTGATAATTTATAATAGAGCGGCATTATCGATACTATTGCAGAAGCCAGCCAATCAGGAAGTTTATATTTCGGACCTGGCATATTTGTAAGTTCTCTGAGCAGCTTCATCAGGTCATCTATAGTCATTCTCTCACCTGACAGTATGTATGTTTCACCTTTTTTACCTTTTTCGGCAGCAAGTATGTGCCCTACTGCAACATCTCTTACATCAACAAAATCATATGCACCATTTACTATTAATTTCTGTTTGTTTTTGGAGTAATTAAGAAATAAGCTTCCAAGATTGGAAACCCTGAAATCATAAGGACCTATTATTGCTGTTGGACACAATATTAAGGCATCAAGGCCATCATTTGCAGCTTCCATAACTGCCAGGCTTGCCCTTGCTTTGGTCCTGTCATATTCACCTCTGGGGTTTTCAGGGTCAAATGCTATCGATTCATCTATAGGTGTCCCTACGGGAGATTCCCGAAAAGCATGAATTGAGCTTGTATAAATAAGTCTTTTAACCCCGCTTTTAAAACATGCTCTTATTACATTTTTTGTTCCAACAAAGTTTACTTCATTTAAAATTTTATTTGTACCCGGCATTAAAGAAATTTCCCCTGCAAGATGATATACGTACTCAACTCCCTTAAAAGCCCTGGTCAAAGAATCGACTTCCAAAATATTGCCCTGAACTTTTTCTGCCACACAGTCATTAAGACATACTGTATCAGAAGTTTTTCTGATAAAAGCTTTAACATGTCTACCTTTCTTTATGAGTTCCCTAACCAAAACATTTCCCAGAAAACCTGTTGCACCTGTAACGATATCCACAAGCATTCCTTTGTTATGAAAAATTTAATAATAAAAAAAATTTTTTCTATTATAACATGAGGCATATTAACAAAATAATTATATTTTTATTTATTAAAATTCCGGTCTTTACAATGCTGAGCATGCGGCCCAGCTGCTATGGCAGATATTGAAGTGGATTTTGGGCTGCACCATTTATTCTTACTTCGAAATGTAAATGAGGTCCTGTAGCCAATCCGGTGGAACCTACAAAACCTATTATCTGGCCTCTTGTAACCATCTGGCCCACAGAACAGTTGAACCCTGAAAGATGCGCATACCAGGTTGCAAATCCCCCGCCATGATAAATTAATATAGAATTCCCATAACCTCCATCATAACCAACCTGGATAACCTGTCCTCCATCGGCAGCTTCTACAGGTGTGCCGTAAGACGCTACAATGTCAATGCCGGAGTGAAATCTGTAAGTGTGAAGAATAGGATGGAATCTCATTCCAAAACCAGATGCGATATAACCCAGGACCGGCCATAAAAGCCTGCCGGTAGGAGCACTTCCATATTTATAACTCTCAAGAATCCTTGCTGTCTCGGATTCCTTTGCTTCAAGTTCTTTTTGTAATGCCAGCAAAGCATTTTTATCTGATTGAGCCTTCGAAAGCAGGATAGATTTTTCTCCATAAATTTTTTCTATTTCAGCGTTCTTTTGCTCCGCTTGAGAAACTAATTTTGCTATATCCTGCTTGCTTTTTTTCTGTTTTTCTATAAGATCAAGCATACCTTTTTTAATATTCAGTTCAGCTTCTCTCTTATCCTTCACTTCCCGGATAATCTTTATATCTTCCTTTGCAATTAAGGTCATCAGTTTTATTTTTGATATAAAATCAATAAAATCTTTTGCTTTAAAAAGGATTTCCAAGATACTTTCATTTCCGTTTTTGTATATTACTGATATTCTCTGGTTCAAAATTTCAGTTTTTTGCTTGAGCTCATCATTTATTTGATTGAGTTCCTGTTCTTTGGAAGCCAGCTCGACGGTAGTTCTATCAATATCTGATTTGGCTTTCGCCTGTTTTTCATTTAAATCTTTTAATTCAGAAAGGCTTGATAGCAGTTGATCTTCTACCGATTTTACCTGTTTTAGATATTCTTGTTCCTTTTTTTTTGCCTCCTCTATTTTTTTCTTATTGGCTTCCTGCTCGTTTTTTATATTCTGAAGCTGTTCCTCCAGAGTCTGGGCAGAAAGATGGTTATTCAAAGGGTAAAATAATGCAGCACTTAATAGAAGAATTACAATAAGTATTTTGACTGTTATTTTTATGCTTAATTCTTTGATTTTACTGTTATAAATATTGCTGTTATTATTTTTAAACAATTTATCTTTTTTTATTATTAAAATTTTATTTCAATTTTTGAATTAGTTTAATTTTTTCTCAGAAGATATTTTGAAATTAATGACAAACATTTGATCTTGCTTATGAATTTTTTTAAAATCTGGTTTCAGTATTTTCCGGTTTTTAATTTCTTTGAGTTCCCCGGTTTGAATAATATTAATATATTAATATGAATTTCTTATGAAAATAAGCCGGTATCTGATTTCCATAATGACTTCCCACCTTTTAAATAGGATATAATTGCTGCAATCAGGCTCAATATAAAAGACACCATAAATGCAATTCTTAAACCATAAACAAATTCCGAAACAGCTATTCCATGTGAACCAACCTGTGTTCCCACA
>JAMCSM010000080.1:0-1293 GCA_023380915.1 Actinomycetota bacterium
TGTAAGGGGATATATAACCGGTTCAGGTTGGGAAGAATACAAAAAGACAGGAAGGATTGGTGATTTAAAACTTCCATCAGGCTTGCAAATGTGTGGAAAATTACCGGAGCCCATCTTTACTCCTACGACAAAGGCAGATATAGGACATGATGTTTTGTTAACCATGAATAAAGCAAAAAGAATTTTTGGAAGTGATTTAATAGAATTCATCAAAGATAAAAGCATTGAATTATATTTAAAAGCTTCTGAATATGCATATGGCAGAGGAATAATAATTGCTGATACAAAATTTGAATTTGGTTCGATTGACAATGGAAATGCCACCATACTTGTTGATGAGGTTTTCACCCCCGACTCATCGAGATTCTGGCCGTTGAATGATTATGAGCCTGGAAGACAGCAAAAAAGTTTTGACAAGCAATTTGTCAGAGATTATCTTCTTTCAACTGATTGGGACAGAAATTCTATCCCGCCCAAACTGCCTGAAGAAATAATAAAGAAGACATCTGAAACTTATATTTCGGCTTATGAAAAATTATTAGGTAAAAAATTTAACCTGAAATAAGGAAAAGAGAAAAAAATTGATTGTTCATGTAGTTCTAACAAATCAATTTAAACCTGAAAATTTAATAGAGGTTGATATTAAAAACTGTGTTTGTGCTGTCATCGATGTTATAAGAGCAACTTCAACTATTGCAACGATTCTGGGAAATGGCGGTAAAAAAATAATTATTACAGGGAATAAAAAGGAAGCATTCAAATTTAAAAAAATGTATGATGATTATATTTTGTGTGGGGAAGAAGGTGGTCTGCCACCCAGAAGATTTGATTACGGAAATTCTCCACTTGAGATCTCAAATTTGGATATAAAGAATCGTAATTTTATAATGATGACAACTAATGGAACTCAATCTTTCTTTAAGGTTGAAAAATGCAGGAATGTTTTTTCATTGTCAATCCTTAATTTAAAATACACACTTGATTGCATGTTAGGTGTGGCAAAGGGTTCAGGCTGTGATATTTTATTTTTATGTTCGGGAGAGAAGGGCAAAATAGCATATGACGATGCTTTTGTTGCCGGTTTGGCAATAAAATACTTACTTTCACAACCCTATAATTTATCTTTTACTGATACATCCAAACTGGTTTTGAGCACTGCAATAAGTGAAAATGATATTGTAAATGCCCTTGAAAAGTCTTACAGCGCTCAATCTCTGAGAAGTATAGGTCTGGGTAATGATATTTATTTTTGCAGCAGGCTGAATAAGTATCAGGTAGCTCCAGTATTGAATA
>JAMCSM010000080.1:1316-4310 GCA_023380915.1 Actinomycetota bacterium
CTTATCTCAAAATACAGAAAATCCGAAAAACTACTAAATAGATTCAATTCTCTATTAAATTCCGGGACAGAAACCATATTCACTGTTGAATTAAATAAGAAATAAAAATCTTTTACTGGCAGGTATCAAAGTAAGCAGTTCCTTCAACCATGGCTACACCCTTTGAAGAAAACCAGAAATTATTTGCTGCAACATCATTTCCCTCAAGTACCATATCAATCTGAATTACATAAGTCCCTTTGTTCAATACATCTTTTATCTCAACATTTACAGTAGCAGTTTCTCCAGGTTTTACATCATGGGGCAATACGGTTCTGGTTGTCTTGTCATATTCGGTAAAGCTTACATCCTGGCCATAAAAATGGTAACCAAACCTGACAAGATTGGGTACATCTGTTCTCCATGTAAAATCTGATGTATTTTTCACTTCGACTGCAACGATGTTTGTTTTGTTTGTACACATAAATGAAGGTATGGCGCCAATTATTTCAGCACCGATTTTTGTAATTTTTTCAGCAGCAACAACAGGCTGAGTTGTTCCGGTGGTTTCAGCAGATGAGCTTGACGCCTGTGAAGTTTCCCGGGATGCCGTTGTACTATTTGTATTTGTTTCCTGTTGTGCTGCTTGACCGGTTAATGCCGAACAGGAAATTAAAAAGAATGCTAAAAAAAGTACTAATATTAAAAAGAAATAAAAGGGTCTAAAATTAAATGATTTTTGCATAATTTTCAATTCTCGTTTTTCCATCTTTCTCCTTCCTGTCATTAAAAAAATATTTTCGTAAATGATACTTAATAACTATCAAAAATTCAAATAGCATAATTAAAAGTTATTATAAATTAGATTTATTATTTTTTGAATAAAATAAATAAAATTTATATAATGAGTAAAAGTATTTTCATATAGACAATAAATATTTATTCATTTAATTAAACGAGGTTTAAATGTCATCATTGGAAATAGTAGGATTGGTAGCAATAATTTTAATTTCTGTGTTTGCAATTATAGCTGTTATAGTATCTGTACCGCTTTTTAAACTTATTAACAGGATCAGGTTTATGGCAGAAAGACTTAATGAAAGTTTTATACCAATAGCTGAAAAATTAAATAATACTGTTTCACAGCTCAATAGTGAGATTAATTCAATAGGCGAACTTACACAAAATGTAAGTTCAATAGTGGAACAACTTGAGAAGATAATAAGACTTGCAAGAATAATACTGACAAATCCAATAATAAAATTAATCAGTGCAGGTGTAGGTCTTGCAAGCGGCGTCAAAAAAGCAAGTAATAAAGAAAAAAATCAGGAGGGTTAAAAAATGAAAACTGATGATGATCATAATGGCAAAAACGGCGGAGGATCGATAATAGCAGCGCTATTTGCAGGACTTTTAATAGGTGCAATCGCAGGGATTCTACTTGCTCCCAAATCCGGAAAAGAAACTCGAAAAGAAATTAAAGAAAAAAGTGAATTTTTCATTGAAAAAAGTAAAGAAAGCATGAATGCTATTTTAGATAAAACAAGAGATTTAACGCAGGCCGGGAAACAAAAAATAGAAGAATTTAAGATGATGAGCAGTGAAGCTCTTGCAAAAGGCAGAAAGGGTATCGAAAAAACAGCAAAAAAGATAAAAGTTGTAATGGAAGAAAGCAAAAACATAGCAAAAGAAACAGAAGATTATTTATCCTGATGACAGACATTAATTATTTTATACATGCTTAATATAAAATTTGTTAAAAAAATCTTAAACAATCTTTTAAAAAGTGGTGGAGATTTTTCTGAGATTTATGCACAGAAAAGAATTTTAAACAACCAGAGATTAGAAGATAGTAAAATAGAGAATTCCAACAGCGGATTTGAATTAGGGTGTGGTCTCAGGTTAATTTATGAAGGAAGCACTTTTTATGCATATGTAGATTCTCTGAATGAAGATAAGATATTAAATGCTTCACAAATTCTGAAAAATGCAGTAAACAGCTCAAAAAGAAATAAAGTTTTAAATCTAAAAGAAAATAAAAATAACTACAATATAATCATTAAAAAATATCCTTCTTCAATAATTCAGGATTATAAAAAAGATATATTGTTCGATGTAGACAGTACCGCAAGAAACTACAATTCAAATATTATTCAGGTTTCATCAGGACTTTCAGATATCGAAGATGAAATTTATATTGCCAATTCGGAAGGTATTTACTCTCTGAACAATGTTACAAAAGTTTATCTGTCGGTTAATGTCATTGCCAAAAAAGGTCAGGATATAAGAACAGGTTATAAGTCTATTGCAAAGACATGTGGTTATGAAGTATTTAATGCAAATAAACCTTCGGATGCCGCCATTTCAGCCAGCAGGATTGCTATAACAATGCTGGATGCGGTAAGTGCGCCTGCAGGCTTATTCCCAGTAGTAATAGGTCCTGCATTTGGAGGTGTAATATTCCATGAGGCCTGCGGTCATGGTCTTGAGGCTGATGCAATATTAAAGGATGCTTCTGTCTTTAAAGGAAAATTAGGGAAAAAAATAGCAAATAATATCATTACTGCAATTGATGATTCGAGCATGCCTTATCATTGGGGTTCATATAAATTTGATGATGAAGGATTCTCTTCCGGAAAAAATATTTTAATTAAAGATGGAGTTCTGCAAAACTATATATTTGATTATAAGACCTCAAAAAGAATGAAAATGAATCAGACCGGAAATGGTAGGAGGCAATCATATCGTGATATTCCAATACCGAGGATGAGTAATACTTATATTGCGAACAGAGATGATAATCCTCAAAAAATTATAAAGTCTATAAATAAAGGGATTTTTGCAAAAGAATTTGCCGGGGGGCAGGTTGACCCTGCGACAGGAGATTTCGTATTTGGAATCAGCGAAGGTTATATGATAGAAAACGGTATTATTACAACACCCATAAAAGGAGCAACTTTGATCGGAAACGGACCGGACATATTAAAAAAAATTGAAGCTGTGGGTAATGACCTG
>JAMCSM010000081.1 GCA_023380915.1 Actinomycetota bacterium
TCTCCAAGATTGAGGTTTTCCCTGACATCAAGCTTCAATATTTTTGAAGCTTCTTCAGTTTCCTTTTTTCTTGTTTCTTCATCACCATTGGAAGATAACTCAGCTTCTGTTAAATCAATGATTCCGATTTTATAGCCTTTATCTTTCATCTTTAAAAGAAGGCCGCCGCAGGCCATATCAGCATCATCAGGATGAGCACTGAAAGCCAATACATCTATTTCCATTTTTTATTTCCTCAGGATATCATTATAAATTTATGTTTAAAATCCAAAATTTTGAAATGCCTGTATAATTCATCTATAAAAGTAAAATCATATTTATTTATATAATTGAAAACACTTAATTCTCTTTCCTGCAAATTATTATAAGGAAAGATATTAAGATAAATTTTATCAAAATTCTCAACAATATGGGTGTTATTTTTTTTATATTCCGCATAAATTTTTTTTCTGAGCACCATTATTTCATTTGAGAGATTTCTGTTTATTCTGTCAAAAGAGTTGCCGGTTTCAATGCCCCTGCCCTGGATACTCTCTTTTGCCTTTTCCAGTTCTGAAATAATGCCTTTCCCAAGATTATTCATAACCTGCTCCAAATCAACATTATCCATGTTGCGGCTCATAACCTTTTTCAGCAGCTCTTCTCTGTCAAGATTGAAGTCCTCCGGTATCAAATTGAATCTTTCCATTTGTTTTTTTAACTTATTTTCTATGACAGTTGCAGAAAACCTGGGGTATATGATAGGCATTTTTTTGTTCATGGATTCATATACTCTGTTCAACTGGGCAAAATAACTTACTTCTCCAGGGCCGCAAACAGAGCACAAAACCGGCAGTATCGTATCCTGGAAAATGGGCCTCAAGACAACATTCAAACTAATATCAGCAATATTCTCTTTAACCATGGCTGACAATTGCTCCATGTTAAATAATTTCCCGGAAAATTCATAAGAATCTCTATCGGTTCTGGAAATTTTTTGCCTTGATCCATTAAAATCCGAAAAAAAATTAAGTCCGGTTTCAACAGGAATTATCTGCGCATGATATCCCCTGCCAGTAAGTTTTTGCCCCTCCCCGGTAATTAAATCATTAATAAGAGGTGAATTATCAATATCATATTCAACTAAATCCATTGCCATTTTTTTTAACTCAGGTTCCGAAGGATCTATGACTACCAATCCGTATCTGGAAAACATTTTAGAAATTATAATAGAAAAAAGGGCAGAAAAATTAATTTCCCCACTATTGGCATTGTTGGCTTTGTTAATATTATTATCCTTGTTAATGGTGGAATCACTTTTTATGCCATAATTCAAGCACTCAGTTAAAAAATCAGAAATTTTTACAGTGAATTCAGTATCACTAAAGGAATTGATAACATCATTTATTTTTTCTTTAATATATTCGTATGGAAAATAAATATTTGAAAATCGGGCTCCGGCAGTCTGGTTTTTTATTCTTGAAGGGTCAAGTCTTATTTTTTGCAATTCATTTTGCAGAATATTGATACTATTTATTTCTTTAAAATTATTATCGTCTGAAGCATTCCAAAAAAATGGAATAATTTTTACTCCTAAAAGTCCCTGGCAAAACTCACATAATTTTAAAATTGTAAGTATTTTATATATTATAAAAATTGGTCCGGTAAAAAAACCAGGCTGCTGCCCTCCTATGACAACAAGAGCTCCATTGTCTTTGAGACTTTTAATGTTCTCGATAGCTTGCTGGCTGCAGCCGATTTTCCTGTTATATGCTAAAAGAACATCTGCCACCTGGTTCTTTAAGCCTTTATCATATTCCGAGTCCAAATCTTTTTGTCTTTTTTTGTAAGACTCGATAATTCTATAATCATAGGAATAATAATTTTTAATCTTTTCAAAATTAAAAATATAATCAAAAAACAGGTTATTGTAGTAAAATTTTTTTGATTCTATACTATTTGATTCCATTCTTTCCATTAATTTCATAATCTTTTTGCATTGCCTATGTATGAATTATATAATTTTAAGGTTCATAAATATATATTAGAGGGGATATTGAAAATTAATATTTTGGATAAGTTTTATATTTTTTATATTTTTTTTATTTTTTATTTTGATAATTTGGAAATTTGTTTTAAAATATTAATAACTTATAAATACCAATTGTTCTTCATACATAAAAATATATTTATAAAAAATATAAATTTGCTATATAATGTTCAAAACCAATAATAACAGAAGGGGGAATTAAATGGACGCTTACTGTGTAAAATGTAAAGCAAAAGTAGAAATCAAGGATCCAAAAGAAGTAAAAATGAAAAATGACAGGCCTGCTGTCAGCGGTACATGTTCTAAATGCGGTACCAAGGTATTCAAAATTAAATCCAAATCAGATAAATAGAATTTTTCCAAAACATTTTGAATGACTGTTATAGAAAAATATAAATAAAGCTGAATTTGGCGTGATTTAGTGCCAGATTAAAATTAAAAAAATTTATATTTAATTGTTTTGTAAAGTATAAGTTTTATATGGTATTACGGTTTTTCAAAAAAAGTATTTAACTTTATATAAATATAGTAAATAAGTAGGGATGGTGGGTGTTAGCTTCCCTACTTATTTTTATTATTGGCAGTCAGGCTGCCAATTTTATTATTGGAGTAATTCTGCGCCTTATCTGTTTTCTTGCAAAAAATAAGGAATTAAGTAAAATATAATAAATTTAAAATTAAAGCGGGAAATAAAAATGGAACATCCAAAATATGCTTTTTTCCTGGGGAAAATAGTACCCATAAGTGAGGCAAAAATTGACATCAGGACAAATGCTCTGCAGTATGGTACCGCAATTTTTGAGGGCATTAGAAGTTACTGGAATGAAAAAAATAATAAAAATTATGTTTTCAGGCTGCAGGATCATTATAAAAGATTTTTCAGTAATGCAAATATAATGATGCTTAAAATAAATTACAGCCTGGATGAATTATGCAGGATAACCCTTGAACTTTTAAAAAAAGAAGATTATAAGGAAGATTCTTACATAAGGCCTTTTGCTTACAACAGCGGTACAAAAATCGGACCCAAGCTCATTGGTAATGATCAGGACTTGTTCATATATACAACACCAATGGGTGATTATCTTGATACTTCCAGGCCAAACAATGTTTGTATCTCTTCATGGGCGAGAATACCCGATAACTGCATCCCTCCAAGAGCCAAGATATCCGGTGCCTATGTGAACTCTGCAATCCAAAAAACAGAAGCTCTTTTAAATGGTTATGACGAAGCAATTGTTCTGACATCCAACGGACAGCATATCAGCGAAGGAAGTGCGATGAATATTTTTATGGTCAAAAATGGCAGCCTTGTCACTCCTCCAGTTGTTGATGACATTCTTGAAGGGATAACAAGGGACACTGTCATAAAAATAGCCGGTGATATGCTGGGCATACCCACCATAGAAAGATCCATTGACAGAACAGAAATTTATACAGCAGATGAGCTGTTTTTCTGCGGCACAGGTGCCCAGATTTCTCCAATTGGCAGTGTCGATAAAAGAACTATAAGCACGGGTCAAATAGGTACATTGACAAAAAAACTGCAGGATATCTATATCAAACTGGTGAAAAATAAACTTGCAGAATACAGCGCCTGGTGTACGGAAGTTTAATACGTAATATCTCAAATTTATATTATCAGGGCTGCTTATAAAATACTGTCAGTTTTTGTCTAAAATAACAACTTTAAAATCTTCTCATGGATAAACAATTTATTTGGTTTGAATTCTCTCTCCTTATTTAGCAATACCCAGAAATTTTTTAATATGATTTGCTAATGAATTATCTATTTCTTGATGTCTTGGAATCGGTTGTTTTTGTCCAGTCTTGGGATTTATATAAATATCATGCCTTGAACCACTTCTCAGTAATATACAGCCTTCTTTTTTCAACAATTTTACTAATTCACTGCGTTTCATACTGAGATTTCTTTTAATTGATAATCTAAGGGAACGTCATCCATAAGCATTAACTTATAAGCATCCTTTAGGTTTTCTTCAAGTTCTTCAAGGGTTTCACCCTGGCTCATAATTTCAGGGTGCTCAAGAATTTTACCCAACCAGAATTTTTTACTTTTCCAATAGACCATTTTAATTTTTGTATACATTTTTATCACCTAATAATTAAAATTTTCGAAATTAAAATCTGATTTATTAAGAATTATAGCACGTTAGTATTATAATATAAAAATATCCGGTACTAAATCTGTCTATTTTTAAATTCTAATCACCTAATACCAATATATTGCAGTATTTTTGATAGGGTCCATGAAGCTTTATTTTATTATAGCAGATAGTGTTATTAAATATTGTTTTGGTATAATTAAGGAAATTTAAATTAAATGGAATTTTAAAAACATGCGGCCAATCAGATGGACAAGAAGAGGAAATATTGAACCTGATTATTCAGCAGCAGTTGTTGAAAAATTTATAATTGGGCTTGATAAAAATGATTATGATTCCATATCTGTATTCTTAAGTGAAGAATTTAAGGAAATTATAAAAAACTTTAAGGTCCTGGGGACAACAGATAAGACATACCCAACCGTAAATGAGGCTTTTCCCGCGATGACTGCAATTATGGACCTAAATAAAAATATTATAAAAGATTCGGATGGGAAACCCTTGCATATGCAAGATAAAATAGGACAGTATCAGGTAGGTAGCTTAAAATTTATCAGATATTTCGCAATGAAAAGTTATTCCAGCGTATTATTTTATAAAGCAAAATATTCAAATGAGCCAAACGGATATGTAAGAGTTCATATTGACTTTAAGAATGAAAATGGAAAAATGCTTATATCAGGTTTCGGATTTATCTCAAAAACATTGTTAAAGTATATTAGAAATAAAAAGCAGGCAGTGGATTAAGACCGATGTATTATTGTGGAGATTATGATTTATCAAATATATAATTATTAAAAATGATATCCCTTACAGATATAAGTTACTGGTGCTAATTGTATTTGGAAACATTAGATTCTGATGACATTAAAATGTTTCTAAGCAAAGAAATCTTAACATCATACGCTATGCTCAGCCAGATTTTCAAGATACTTTTTCAAGACGCTCTGCTAGCCATACTTTAATAATTGACTGCCGGGGTATACCTAGCTTTTTTGCCTCTTTATCCAACAAATCAATCATCCATAATGGGAAATCTACATTGACTCTCTTTTGTTCTTGTTTTGGCCTTTTTGCTTTAGGAATATCAAGGTGTTCAAGGATTTCTTTATTTTCATCAAATTTCTTATCAAATTCATTAGCTTTCATATATATCAACCTCCTCTTTTCTGGATCGTCTAGCTGAAATAATTCTTATCTTTTCACTCCGGTATGTAATAACTCCTGACCAGTGCTTATCTGAAATCTTTCCAATAACAAGAAATCTTAGTTCATCACTGGTTTTTACTGGAATTTCAATAAAGTCTGGGTCATCCCAAAGTTTTTGAGCTTCATAAAAATCAATTCCGTGTTTTTCTTTGTTGATTTTACTTTTGTTTTGGTCAAACTCAAATTCCATAGTATAGTTATTATACCTTTTATATACCTAGAGTCAATTCTTTTTAAGTTCGCCTATTACTAAAAGATTTTTTATATTGATTATTCACTATCCCAAGCCACCTTCCCTCACTTCATAGCATATCATTTACTTTAACCAGTTCATATCCTTCAGATATCAAACCGTTAATAATCTCCGGCAGAGCCTGAATCGTTTCATAACCCCCCACATGCATTAAAATGATGCCATTACCAGAAGCTTTGTTTAATACCCTGTTGACCAGGTAATCCTTTGTGATTTTTACGCCATTTAATTCTTCAGCCCAGTCATAACTATCTACAGTCCACAGGATGGTATAAGGATAACCTTCTTGTTTTAATATCCTTAATATCCTTTTATCGTATTCACCGTATGGAGGACGAAATAAGTTCGGCAAATAGCCGGTTGTTTCTCTTATAATGTCCGTTGTTCCACGAATCTCGTTTTCAACTTCTGCGTCTGTCATTGTACTCATATGGCCATGGGTCAGGGAATGGTTTTCCAAGTCATGCCCTCGATTGACGATTTCTGTTGCGAGATCCGGATGGTCCTTCACCCACAATCCTCTAACGAAAAACGTTGCTTTTACATTGTATTTATCAAGCAGGTTTAAAAGTGCCTCTGTATTTTCATAGAGCCATCCTGCATCAAAGGTTAATGCAATTTGTTTCGTTTCGTGATTGACGATACCTTCTCTTATTACTATTGATACCTCTGCAGTTGTTTCTTCTTTAGGAGCATCTGCAGCTGTTTCTCTTGCTTTAGTAGTCTGAATAGAAGTTTGGTCTGCTTTATTTTCTATGCTATCAGAAGACACAGTTTTCTTTGTTGGTGTAATTCCACAAAGATTACAGGTAGCAGCAGTGCCAACTAGGGTTAATAATATAAGAATGGAAATTAATGGAAATAGCTTGTTTTTCATATAAAAATTATACTCTTTTATTGTTAAAACAATAAATTTATGTTATGTGAGGTATTATCTGGCAGTTTGTATATGTATAAATGAGATTTATTTATTACATAAACTTAGTTCATTTATAATAACTGTGGCAGTGTTATCTACAGTATAATCTCCAGGTGCTTTCTAAATTATTCTTTATTTTTAATAAATCTTTTAAATGTATATTACAGCTTTAAGAAGAAAATATAAATTTAAATCCTGACCACAATGCCCAGCCACAGCAAGCACCACAAAAAGTGACCACTTTCCCTCATTAAGAGAAATTAAATATCATTTTTAATTCTATCAAGTGCTTCAAGTATTACACTTATAGGAGTATATTCACCGTCTTCTTTAATCATTATACCAACCACATGACATTTTGAATTAAGTACGGGACTTCCACTTTCACCTTCTTTTGCATCCTTATACCGCTTAACAAGATTTAGATGTCTTTCTATATTGCCAAGTACATATTGAGGTGTCTGATCTTCGTCAGTACCAGTAGGGTATAGACCTGTTCTGATAATATATGGATCATAGAAAATAGCATAATCAATATTGCTGTTGTAATTACTCTTATAATCAATTAGTTTTAAAGAAATAAAGTCATCCTTATTATTAGCCTTGAATTTAAAATTCTCATATTTTTTTCCATCCATCTCCACACAATGGCCTGCTGTAATAACATAATATTTATCATTATACATTATCGAAAATGCAGTAAAGTCTATGGCTTCCTTCCGCTCACCAGTGTCTGCTGTTGCAAAAAATACTGTTGATAAAATAAGATTGGTATTATTCATGAGAAGTTCTGCACTTGAAAGTCTTGCAATTCTAGCATTGAAATCTTTATCAAATTTTGTTATATAACCTGTGAGATCTGAAATATTTTTGCTAATTAAATTGACTTGTTTTGTTATGTTTCTTAATCCAAAGAATGAAATTAATGAAGACGCCAGGAACATTGTTGCAATAATATAAATTATTACAAACTTTGGTTTTAATAAAAATTTTGATCTATCATTGAATTTTTTCAATTTAATATAAAATATTCTAGCTTTTTAGTAATTATATTACAGTATTTTATATTATAATTAATAGATATCATAAAAAGTTAAGATATTAAACAGTAAACTGCTACAAGTTTTTTAAGCTGAAATATGTATGCAGTAATTTCTGGAGGTTTTCTGTTATGCTCAAGTATCTTTAAAATAAGTATTGAAAAGGCATCAGCATCTAATTATTTCTAATTAACCCTGCATGTCGGTGCCTGACCGACAGCAACTCTGATTATTTCATCGAAGCTCATTTTAAAGGATAGTTCTTTGGATTTTGGCGATATTCCGGCATTATGTGGGCTAAAAATAATATTATCAAGTTTTAATAACGGATTATCCATAGAAAGTGGTTCTTCAGAGAAAACATCCAATGCAGCTCCTACTATTTTCTCTTCTTTTAAATATTTAATCAGGATATTTTCATTGATTAATTTCCCCCGGCCTAAATTTATTACAACACAATCCTTTCTTAATAACTTGAACTGTTCCTCATCCAGCATATTTTCAGTTTCTTTTGTTAAAGGGCAGACTAAAATAATATATTTGCAGGATTTTAAAATCTCATTAAGAGATACACTTTTTACATTATATTTTTTTTCATCAATTGCTGTATAGGGGTCATAAACATAGGTATAGACTCTGAAAGGACTTAATTTTTCAGCTATCATCTTTCCGATGTTTCCAAATCCAATTATACCAACCTTTTCCCCCCAAATGGATTCCATATTTTCATAGCCCTGACCGAGTTTTGTCCATTTGCCTTGTTTGACGAGATTATGATATTGGGGGATATTTCTTATAAATGAAAGTAGCAAAGCAACAGCATGGGTGGATACTTCGTCTGCACAAAATCCTGGAGTATTGCTTACGCAAATATTGTGTTTTGCGGCAATTTTATAGTTGACATTATCATATCCTATACCTCTTCTAAGGATTGCTTTTAATTTTGGTAAATTTTCTATTACTCTTTGTGTAATCGCTGTATATCCCTGATCAAAAATTATATCTGCATCTTTAGCGTATTTTAAAAAATCCTCTTCATTTTCACAGTCTGTTCCAATATATTCAATATTATGTTTCTTTAATAAATCAACATGTTCCTTCAATATAGGTGCATGTGAAATGTGGTCATTAAAAACTATTATTTTCTTTTCCATTTTATCTCCTCATATTTAAAATATTTATTTATTATTTTATTTATTTATTATTTGTTTCCATTTGAGTAAATATCAGTAATTAACCCATGTGTATTTAATCTTTCTTCTTTCATTAAGTTCAATCCCTATAAAACACCCGGTCTCCGCCTAAGCCGTTTACGAAGATCCAGCCGAACCACTTTGATTGGAAAATACCTGTATCTATTTCTGCAGCATTTTCATAATAACTTGCTGTAAGTTAATCGTATCTTCTTCCAATTTCGTCTCTTACAATCTTAACCCAATTTACTACATTGTCTGGATTTTGACCAAGAGTATGGTTATCTTTCATTATTATCTCCGTGATACATCCCTTTGTAATATCAAGAAAATTGGAAATCTCTTCTCTTAGATGTTCTTCATTTATTTCATGAACTGCAAGTTCTGACGGTGCAGGTTTATAAGAAAAAATATATTCATCTTTTAAATTATCCACCATCTTTTCCACACTAGCCCATGCACTTACTGAAACTCTTCTTAAATTAGGTGCTTTTTTTATTACTTCCCACCTTTTATCTAATGGCTCACAGCATCCATAGCAGTTAAGTCCAAACCTTTCCATAATCGGTATCTGATATCTGAAAACAAATTCTTCAAACATTGCCGGTGAAACACTTACAGTTTCCTGGCTTTCTGCAAATCCCCAGAGATCTTGTGTCTTTATATTATTACAGCTTATTTCTCTCCTAGGTATTTCATAGCTGTAGCCCAAACCACCAGAGCCTACATATTCTCCATTACTATTCAAAGTCAATAATTTATTTTCTTCTAAAAAATTCAATTTTTTAATACTATCATCTCTTAATCTTGCCATGACTTTGTGAATAAGCTCAGGCTTGTCATAAAAATAAATCAGCATATTTTCTAAACCTACTAGTCTTGCAAGATCATAGGTAAGACCAAAACTCCACCACCAGAGCCCTTTTAGTTTTGGTGTCAATAAATCTTTAAATACACTGCAAGCAAGTTCA
This sequence comes from Actinomycetota bacterium, assembly GCA_023380915.1. Next base: position 9,741 of record JAMCSM010000081.1, read on the forward strand.
AAAGTTTCAAGGGTTGTCTTATAATCTATTATTATTTTCGGTTCTTTAATTTTATCTAAATCTTCCATATTTTTTATTTGGGCTTCCCAGACATAAGAACCACCATCTTTACCGCCATGAACTATTTCCTTATCTAACCATTCTTTGCTTTCATGGGTATAACCAATATCAAAATAAGGTTCTATGGGTTTGTCATCCTTCATTCTTTCACCATAAAAAATTTCTTTGCGTAGTATTATTTCCCATCTTCTTGCAATAGAACCTTCGCACTCAAGCATATTTTCAGTTATTATTTCATTCCAGCCATTTTCAGGGTCACAAAATACAATAGGTTTATCAGTTTTAAGAAAATTATGTTCGTACCAGAGGTACCTTTTTCCCTCGTTTTCTTTTGTTACTGAATAATCTCTAACTTTTTCAGCTAATTTCCTTAAAATTTCTTTATCTTTTTTATTTATACAAACCTCACCTTTCCTACCACTAGCGAACAGACATGCCTGACCATAATTCACTTCAGTCCAAACTCCTGTTGCATTTAAAACAACCATAAATTCCTCGATCCATAAATTAAAAATAATAAAAGTTTTATTAATAACTAAAAAGCCTGTCCGAAAATAAAATGAATTGGTGATTGTACCTTCAGATACTAATTAATGCATTAATTAGTTATTTTATGTGCAAATCAAACTTTTATCTTTTTATTACAAAACTTTTTTGTATGTGTTAAAGATAAATTCATATAAATATGAGAATTGTTATAATAATAAAAATTATATTAAAAAATTAAATTGTTTCAATCTTTTATATTTTTTTTGAGAAAACTAAGGTTTGAGCAAAATTTTTGCAGCTTC
>JAMCSM010000082.1 GCA_023380915.1 Actinomycetota bacterium
ACACCACTTAAACAGGTACTTAATATTTTAAAATCTATTTGACAAATATATATTATCGTACACCCAAAAATATATGGACATAGGTAACTTTAATGAATATTGCTTCACCGATGAATATAAAAATAGCAATTTGTGCAATAGGAAGATGTACTGATTGTGTTATGGAAGTCTTATATAAATTTATAAGTTGATTTATCCCTTTTTACAATTCTTAAAATAATTATTCTTTTATTTTTATCATAAATATCATAGATTATTCTGAAAGATAAAAACCTGATTCTAAAAGTATTATCAAAACCCTTCACTTTTCTAACTCCATGAGGTCTTGAATTTATTGATAATTTATCGATAGTCTTGACCAGATCCTTGAAGTTTTTCAAATTGTTACTTAAATCTTTTAGATCTCTTTCAGCAGCAGGAGATATTTCAATGCTGTATTCTTCCATTTATTTTAAGTTATAAGTTATTTTTTAATTCTTTCCATGGTTTGGTACCCTTGGATTTGACCTCATCCTGACTGTTTTTTATAAGTGGATCCAGCTCTAAATCTTCCTGACTTTCAATCCATTCGACAACTGCTTCAGAGACTATATCGCTTGCATTAATATTTCTTTTAGCTGCTTCAACTTTTAAATGCGTATAAGTATTCTCATCTTTAAAAACAACTGTCATTCTTTTGCTCATTTATAATCCTCCTTTATACATATAGGCATGTATACGCTTGTATGCATAGTAGCAAATAATACATCTTATTTCAAATATTGTTTTAAATTACAAAACTGATTATCTGTCAAATAATTTTTATTAATAAATTTATATAAAATTTTAATTATAATTTTACTTAAATATTGATATAATAAATTAAATTGTTTTTTTTAAAAATATTCAACTTACTATTAAAAAAAATAAATATGGAGTCTTAAAATGGCAATAATAAATATTTCAATATCCGAGGATATTATTAAAAAAATTGATAATTATAAGAAAATAATACAAAAGAACCGTTCTGAATTTTTTGCAGATGCAGTAAGATTATATTTTAAACAGGTTGAAGAATATATTGCTTTTGAAAAACGGAAAGAAGCAATAAGACATTTAATGAAAATAGGGGAAAGATTACAAAAAGAAGGGGTATTTAAAGAGGATTTTGATACAGCAGAAGAAATCAGAAAATTAAGACAGGAGAGGACCGATGAATTACTCCGAAGAGTTCAATAATTTAGAAACAGAGCACTTTGATAATTTTATGATTCAGGAAAAAAACCACGAGACTGTAGTTCTTGATTCTTCAGTTGTATTTAAATGGTTTTATTTTAAGAATGAATGCAGTATAAAAACTGCTCAAAGCCTTTATGAAAAAACTATTTCCGGATATTTTCATGTACTTACACCGGAACTTCTGCTTTATGAAATAATAAACATCTTTAGATTTAGGACAGAGATAGATGTGTCAATACTTGAAGAAATACTTAAAGAACTTTTTAATATATTGATATTTATAAAACTGGATTTTAAGGATTATGTAAATGCATATAAAATATCCAGAAAAACGAATAATTCAATTTATGATTCCATCTATGTGGCGCTATCGGAAAAATATAAAGCTTTGTTCATAACTGCCGATAGAAAGCTATATGAAACTTTGAACTCTTTTAATTACAATATAGTTTTACTTGATGATTTTATAAGTTTATAGAGTTGATTTTGCTGTGTCTTTTTCAACCTTTATAGGATTATGTGGTTTGAATAGAATGAAATATTTTCATTCTGCAATGTCCTGTATCGTTAATATAGTTATTTCACTAATTTTATATCACTGAATTCCTGAAAGCTTCTAAATAATTCTTCAATATTTTCAATTTTTGAATCATAATTTATTTCAGCATATAGTATCAGACCTCCATCTTTTGTCCCAAATTTTTCAATTAAATTTCTGACATAAGTTCTTACATCACTGGTTGTTCCAAATTGTAAAAGATATTGACGATCTATATCCGTTCTGATACAGACTCTACCTTTACAAATATCAGAAACCATATCAATATCCATGGCTGACAACTGAATATTTAATATATCTATTCCGATTTCCAATAAATCATTCAATATTTTTGTAATATTTCCGTCACTATGAAAATCTACATGTAAACCTCTTTTCTTAACTTCACCAACAAAATCCTTATAAATTGGTTTAAAATATCTCCTCCATAAAGTTGGATCGATCATAAGATCCTTCTGAGTACCCCAATCATCTTCAAAGCATATACCGTGGATATTATAAACAGCCAGTTTTTTTAAAGTTTCTAAATTGTAATATTTAATTTTTATTAATAATTCTTCAATCATTTTTGGCTCAGAATATAGAGCAATCATTAAATTTTCATATCCAATCAAATACTGTAATAATTCAAAGAAATTGCCTATATATGCAAATAAGTATTTTTTATATTTTTTAGCAAAATCACTTTGTTTTTTTAAGAAAGGATAATCATACCTCCAATGAGAATTTGGATCTGGAAATTTATAACTTCTTAATACTTCCTCGGCTGAGACTTTTTCAAAATCTTTAGATAATGGATTTAAAACAGGTATGCCTATTATGTCTGGGTCATTTCTTCTCCATATGCACCCCCATTCATCACTTTGGTCACCTTTACTTCCAGGTTTTCCGTACATAAACGATCTGGGATTTATAAATGCAAAATCATCATTTAAAATGTACGCTGACATTTTTTCAATTCCTGCACTCGATGTAATTGTTGGTGAATCAATACGCCACAACCTTAACTCATTGTTCTCAAGCTCTTTAAATAAATCTTTATTATATTTTTTTAAAACCAAATAAAGACTATTGCCATATTTTCCCCATACCTTAGGTAGAATATTAAACATAATAGGATATCTATCCGGCTGATTAAAATTAATTGATCTAGTAACCCTTGTTGTGCTATCCATGTAATATTCCTAATGTTCTATTTTTTATTGAAATTTTTATAGAGTAATAAAACTAAGATCAAATATCTTTGACAGAATTTCCAAATCTTCAGTAAATTCACCGTAAGCAACTGCCCAGTGATGGCTGATTTTATTTTCATAAAAAAATTTAAGAATATCATCGATACTTGATTTGAATTTTATTCTCATATGCGGATAACTCATTTCGGGTTTACCCCCGCATGAATATCCACTCAAGACTGCAATCTGAAAATTATTATTAATATAGGAAAGATTGAATAATGTAACTTTTCCAGCTTTTGCCTTCATTTCCATCATTAAACTTCTCACACAATTCTCAGCCTCTATATCTTTTTTTATAATTATATCTTTACCATTATCTGCCAGAGAATAAACAACAACTGGACCTCCATGTCCAAAAATAATGTCATTATTATCTTCGTCAAAAGTTTTAACTTCGAGCATCATCGGGTTATCATCTGCTATTTCTTTTAAGAGGTAAATAGAAGTTGTAAAGTTAATATCACCTTCAACAGTTATAACCCTTTTTTCATCAGAGAATTTTCTGGTATGTAAAGCAGGCTTTAAACCCATTTTATCAAATAATTCCTGACATTCATCATTTATCGATAACCCATCTAATTTATAAAAATCTAAAAGCTTTTCAAGACCTAAAGAGGCTCTTGCATTTTCAGCAAGCATGGAATCATTAATAGATTTATCCACAGTATAGTTATCCCTTATCTCTTTAACAAATTTTAATACCTCATCTTCAGCAATGTCTTCATTGATTTTTTTATATTCGGCTATAGAAATATATTTGATTTTAGGACCAATTTTTGTCAACAATTTAAATTCATCCGTATATGTGTCCAGCATTATATCGCACCTGTAAGGCAATAATCCGAATTCCAGTTTTTGTAATTCTTTTCTTATTGTCGCAAGTCTTATTATTTTTTTTATTTTATTTATAGCTATTGTGTTTTTTAAATTACTGGTAATAAAAAAGATTTCTTTGTTTAACTTTCTTAACACTGTTGCAGCCTGTAATGAACCTAATGGACCATAACTATACATGGTAAGTACAGGATCAACCTCACTTTTAATACACTTTTCGTAGGGATAAAAATTCCAAAGAATAAAAGTTTTATGCCTCAGATTATTTACAAAAGGCAAAACAAGTTCATCTTCTCCCCATGCCAAATAAATAATTACAACCGCATCCACATCTTCATATGAAAATTTTAATGCTGCTTCATCAGCTTTTTCCCGGGATGTGATAAAATCTGAGCAAATTAAATCCTGTTCAGCTTCCAATATATTTATTATTTCTTTCTTATCGCTATCCAACCACTTTTTTATTTTCCTGCCTTCTTCAGTTGGCTTTAAAAACCAGCTGGAGAGAAAAAAAGCAACACCAACCCTGGATTTTTTCATTTCTCAATCACCTCAAAAATAATTTATTTGTATTTTCTGTATTTGATCGCAGATGTAAATAAAGCCATTACATTTGCAGGAGGCACATTAAATTGGATGTTATGGATAGGTGCAAAAACAAATCCCCCGCCAAGAGCAAGATCATCAATTCTTCTTTTTACCTCCTCCTCAATTTCCTTTGGTGTTTTATTAGGCAGTATAACCTGAGAGTCGCAGCCTCCTCCCCAGAAAACAATATCTTTTCCAAACTCTTTCTTTAATTTCTTTGTATCCATATCTTTTGCAGAAACCTGAACCGGATTTAAAATGTCTATTCCAACTTCAATCAAATCCGGAATAAATTCATAAACAGACCCGCAGGAATGTAAATATATTTTTGCTGTTGTAATATCTTTTATAAATTTTATAATTTCAGAATAGAAAGGTTTAAAAATATTCCTAAATATCTTAGGGTTAAATAATGGACCATTTTGACCTCCCAGATCATCCCCTATTGCTATTATATCTATAATATTACCAATTTCATCAAGTATATTTTTCCAGAATAATTTTTGCCATTCCAAGTTTTTCTCAAGAAGTTTTTCGATAATTTTTAAATTTGTTGCAAGATCCATGTAAGCTTGTTCGTAACTTCTCATAGTATTCATGAAATCAACAGCAAAATCTACAGGTGCAAAAATAACGGAAGCCTTATTTAAATTATTACTTATATTCAATATTTCATTTTTTAAACCTGTTACCCTTGCTTTATCTGAAGGATTGGGAAACTGAAATTTATTTATATCTTTAATTGTAAAATTTTTCATTACATGTTCTTTAAAATCATAAAAAAACCCTCCCTTGGGCCTGATATACTTATTTCCCCATTCATCCTCATATGTGTCATCAATTTCATTGATTTTAAAAATATAATTACTTGCAGGTTTTGTTAATACAGGCATAACATCACTTTGAAAAATTTCCAGCAACCTTTCATCAGGAGATACGATATATTGAAAATAATCAAGAATTTTCTGTTTTCCTCCCTTGAATCCCAAGTACTCTTTTAATTTTTGCTCACCTATTGCATGAATACTGGTATGCATACCCCCAAAATCAATAGGAACCCTATCCGGCTCTTCATGATTAATTGATTTTAAAACTCGATCTCTTGAATTCATTCTTTTACCCCTAACCTTTTACTGCACCGAAAGTTAAGCCCCTTACAATATTTTTGAATATAAATATTGTGATTAAAATTATAGGAATTGTATGAATCATAGCCTCTGAACAAACTGCACCCCATAATGTTCCACTTCTTTGCAATAAATCTGGGATCGCAACTGTCATGGTTCTAGAATGATTGCCAGACAAAATCAAAGGAAATAAGAAATCATTCCAGGCAAAAATAAAAGAAAAAATACCTACAGTCACAACTCCCGGAATTGAAAGTTTAAGTGCTATATGCCAAAATGAACCAAAATTACTACAGCCGTCAATTTTTGCAGATTCTTCAATTTCATGAGGTATTTCCCTGAAAAATCCTATCATTATCCAGATTACAAAAACAATATTGAATGATGAATCTGCAATCATTAAAGCAAAAACTGAATCCAATAAACCCAAATCCCTAAAAAGAAAATAAGAAGGAATTGCTAGGGTAATAGGTGGCACCAATATTGTTGCAAATAAAAATGCCAAAATAAAATGTTTTCCAAAAATTTTGAACTTATAGAGCCCGTATGCGGATGGTAAACCAATTATTAATGAAATGACTGCACTACCTGTAGCAACAGAAAGACTATTAAAAAAATATTTTCCAAAATACTTGTCTACCCATACCTTAACATAATTTTCAAAAATTGGTTTAAATGAGCTAAAAGGACTGCCTGCAAACAATCTGGAATCTGGTTTAAAGCTATTGATCAGAATCCAGATGTAAGGTAAAATAAAAACTGCTAAAATAATTACTAAAATAACATAGGTTATTACTGGTTTTCGTTTTTTAATGAAATTCATTTGTTCCTCTTAATTTGGTAATTTTATAAAAAACTTTAATCCTTATTTTTTTCATTCAAATTTTATTTTTCTTTCAATTCTGCTTCTGATAACTGTATTAATATAAATAATTATGGAAATTATTACTAATGCAAATATAAAAAATACTGCCAGAGTTGAACTATAACTAAAATTAAAATAAATAAATCCAATTCTATACATGTATAAATTCGCTACTTCAGTTACACCAGCGGGTCCGCCATTTGTCAACACAAAAACTATATCAAATAGCTTTAAAGCATCTACAAATCTAAATAATAAGGCTACAACAATCAAGGGTCTCAGTAATGGAATAGTAATATATTTTACAAGTCCAAATTTTGAAGAACCGTCTATAACGGCTGCTTCAAAAGGTTCTTCGGGTAAACTAGCCATGCCTGCAATAAATAGTAATATTACAAATGGAGTCCATTCCCAACTGTCCACAAGGATAATTGTAATAATTGCATTAATTGGAATGGAAAGAATAGAGACATCTTTATAAAAACCAATCAAATTAAAAAAATAGGTTATTAATCCGTTGTGAGTATATAATAGGAATCTCCATATTAACCCTACAATTATAGGGGCTAGCATTGTTGGTATTATTAATATGGTTAATAATGCCCTTTTAAATTTAAATTCATTTCTTTGGAAAAAAAGCGCTATTATAAAACCCAAAAAGAGTTGAATGGTAGTTGCGATCACAACAATCAATAACAGTATTTTTATACTATTAAAAAAATTTGCATCCTTAAAAACATCCAGGTAATTTTTAAACCCTAAAAATTTACCATAATCAGCGGGTTTTGATAAATTAAAACTAAAAAAACTATAATAAATAGCTCTGCAGAAGGGGTAAATAATTACTACCAACAGGAATATTATTGAAGGTGCTATCCAAAAATATTTAGTAAACTCTTTTCTCTTATTCATAATCTTTATTTTATAGTTTATGTTTGTAATTATTCAGCCCCCTTTTTAAATAGAGGGCTGAATAATCTAATTCAATACTTATCCCTTTGCTATAGCTTCTGCAGCCTTTTGTATATCTTGAAGTGCCTGCTCGGGAGTTTTTTGATTTGCAGCAGTAATATTTATTTCATTTGAGAATAATTCATATGATTCCCATAACCAAGGCCATCCAACTACTGGTTCAAGTGCGGTTGGATCCTGAAGCATTTCTACGATTGTTGGAATATAGGGGGTTTTATCATATATTTCTGGATCTTTTAAGACAGTTAAATTTGCTGAAGTTCCACCTTTTAATTGATATTTCTTCTGCACTTCCGGATTTTGGATATATTGCATAAATAAATATGCAGCTTCTTTGTGTTGACTCCCTTCTAGAACTGCTATTCCTTTAAATACTCCTTCTGCAGCTCTCCCACCTTCACCCCAAACAGCTGGTCTAAAGTAACCATTTAATCCAGCAACTTTAGACTGAGTTGCATCTTCGATATAGGGAAATGTGTCTGTCCATGAATCATACATAAATACATTTCCCAGTATATACTGCCCAACTTGCTCGTCCCATGTTGCTTCAAGATATCCTGGGGGACAATAAGGTCTCAATGAAAGCATAAATTTCAAGGATTCAAGATTAGCAGGAGTATTAAAGGTGACATTTCCCGTTTTATCATATGCCCTGCCGCCAAAGGGAACTTCGAACTTGATATAGTTGGCAGAAGTCCACCAACCTCTTTTAAAAGCTACTGTTGTACCATAGAAATTTTCCTTCAAAGTTTGACCTGCAAGCTTTTCACCAGCTTTCCTGGTAAAAAATTGGCAAACATCAAGATATTTTTGTGGTGTATCGATGGGAAATGTTAGGTCATAGCCATATTTTGCTTTAAATGCTGCTTTTTCTTCCGGATTTTCTGCAATATCTTTTCTATAAATTCCGCAGGACTGAACTATATAATTTGGAAATGCAAATAATTCATTATTTAAGGTAAAAGTTTCTTTAACAACAGGCGGAATATTATCAAGGCTAAAACTTGGATCCCTCAAAGCTTCGTTACTTAGATATTTTTCCATTGGTGCAAGCAAACCGATTGTTTTCCATTTCATTAAATTTTCTGGAATTACACCAAAGAAATCATAATTGTGTGTTCCAGCCTGAAAGTCTGCCAGCATTTTTGCTTCTGCTTCTGATACTTCAAGCATTTCTACCTCAATTTTTATACCAGTTAGTGCAGTAAAATCTTCTATTATTGGCTTATAAGCTTCACCTGCAGCCCAGGGCTCAAGCGTTGTATGTAATACAGTTCCCGCATAGGGTTTAGCGGCATCTACAAGAGACCAGGTTTTTTGAGTTGCTGAACTTTCAGAAGCTGTTGTTTCCTGTGGGGTTGTTGCCTGAACAGTTGTTTCAGATGCTGCAGTTGCTGCTGCTGTCGTTTCTATTGCTGCAGCTTTGCAACCAGAAAATACAGCTACTGCTAAAATCACTGAAACAAATACGGTAAAAATAACAGTTAGTTTTGTCCTTTTCATTTTTCTCCTTTCACAATTTCTTTTTTAATATTTAGGACAGATCATCCGATTTTTGAATCACCTCCTGACTTTTTTATGAATTATTAATTATAATTATCTTGTTCACACCATTTGTTCCAAATATCTCAAAGCCTCTTCTTATTTCAGATAAAGGCAATTTATGGCTGATCAAATGTTTTGTTTTTATTTTGTTTGATGAAATTAATTTTGCAGCTCTGTATGTTGTATATGGATTGTTATATACACCTCTGATAGTCAGCTCATTTTCACCTATAATAAAAGGACTTATATTATTAACTTGATCTTCTGGTGAACAGCCAAAATATATTATTGTTCCGCCTCTTCTTGAAAGGTTTAAAGATATTTCCTGCGCCTCTCTACTTCCTGAACATTCAAATATTACGTCTGCACCTTCACTTTCGATTTTTTTTATTTCATTTACTAAATTGTCTCTTACTGGATCCAAAACATAATCGGCTCCTGATTCTAATGCCAGTTTTTTTCTGTTTTCCAATGGCTCTACAATAATTGTTCTGCTTGCACCAGAAATTCTTACCAGTTGAAGAATTAAATTACCTATAAGTCCCGCACCAAGAATGACAACCACATCCCCGCTTTTAACATTTGCCATATCAACTCCGTGCATACAGCATGCCAGAGGTTCAATAATAGCCGCATCTGTTAATTCTATAAAACTTTCTATTTTATAAATATTGCTGACCGGAACTACAGAATACTCTGCAAATCCGCCATTTCTAATAACCCCCAAAGCAGAATAATTTTTGCACAAGTGGCCCAACCCTCTGAGACAATAAGAACATTTTCCACAGAGTATATTGGGATCGACCGCAACTTTATCTCCCGGCAAAAACCCGGTAACATTTTTACCTACCTTATCTATGATACCGGAATATTCATGACCAAGAACTATTGGGAACTTAGCAAAATAATCTCCTGAAAAAATTAGTTTATCAGTCCCGCAAATTCCGCAAGCTTTAACTTTTATGAGTATTTCATCTTCGTTAAACTTGGGTATATCCATTTCCACAATTTCCAGACTTCCCGGCTTATAAAACATTGCTGCTTTCATAATTACAATTCTCCTTAAAAATCCTTAAAAGATTATTTAAAAATATAATGATTACTTCATCATATAGGGTTTATAAGATACCCCTTCTCTTCTATAAATTTTTGCTGTTTCCCTTTCAAGCTCCGATATAATTTTATTATCTAGATGATTTGGTTTAAATTCATTTAATATGGCTGCTGCAGTTTCTCTGGCTTTAAATGTAATTTCCCTGCTCCCTGCATTCTCCCATACCTGCCGGGTACTTCTGTCAGAAAGTTTTTGAAAATATTGTTCATCCTTGAAGTGTTTTAAAGTATGTGTATGGCTTAGATAGTTGCCTCCCGGACCGGTTTCACTAATGATATCCAAAGCAAGCTTATCATCGTTGATATCTATTCCTTTGATTATCCTTTTAACATAACCTGCTATTTCATTATCTATTACCAACTGTTCATAATTTGCCACTTTACCACCCTCTAATAACCCGCCAACAAGTGCTATCTCGTCAGGTTTTGCCAGAGCTGTTAAGAGAAGCCCTGTCATCTTTTCATAACCGCATTGTTGATCCGGAATTTTGGAATCTGTAAAAGCGGTTATTATATTTGAGGGAATTTCATAGAATTTTGCCATTTGAGCAAATGCTGCTGAGAGTAGAACCTGCTCCGGACAACCAAAAACATTTGACAAAGTTGAAGACATGTCCATCATTCCTGCCCAGGTCATATACATTACAGGCGCTCCAGGATTTACTATCTGATTTAATACAATACCACTTAATATTTCAGCATTACCCTGGACAAGGGCACCTGCCAGAGTAGCCGGATGAAGTGACCCTACCAAGGGTGTGGGGCATATTTCATTAGGAAGACCTGCTTTTGAAGTTTCAATAATTACAACAGCCTCCTCACTCCAGGTTAAGGCTCTTTGCAATACTGCGGTCATAGTAAAAGTCTTTTTCTTTGAAATTTCACTATAACCGCCTAAGACAACACTTACAAGATTAATAATATCCTCAGTTGTTTTCTGGTCCAAACCATCGCCTGCCGGCATGACTTTACCATTATTCTTTGCTATAACCTCAACATAACGTGCATGAAACACCCTGGGATCAATATCCTGAG
>JAMCSM010000083.1 GCA_023380915.1 Actinomycetota bacterium
AGCAGAAATTCTCAGAAGCTGTTTTAGAAAAGAGGATATAATTGCCAGGTGGGGTGGAGATGAGTTCATAATTTTATTGCCGTCCACCTCAAAGATAACAGCTTCCAGAATTATCAAAAGAATAAATTCTTTATTTAATAAAAAATTTTATGAGGAATTTATTACCAGCATTTCCATAGGAGTTGCTACTAAAGAATCGGTTGAAGAGAACATATATGAACTGATTAAAGTTGCAGAATCAAATATGTACAGGCATAAATTGATGGAAAAGCAGAGTTTGCATAGTTCAATAATAGTATCTCTCCAGCAAGCTCTTGAAGAAAGAAATTACGAAACCAAGGAGCATATGTCCAGAACAAAAAAATTAGCATTGAAGCTTGGTAAAGAATTGAATTTTCCTGATAATCAGCTTGATGAACTGAGTATTCTGTCAACCCTGCATGACGTTGGTAAGATTGCCATAACTGATAATATAATTTTAAAACCTTCAAAACTTTCCAAAGGAGAATATGAAATAATGAAGCGGCACACCGAAGTAGGGTTCAGGATCGCAAATTCAACTCCGGAACTTGTACCGATTGCAAACGGAATTCTATCTCACCATGAAAGATGGGACGGAGAAGGTTATCCCATGGGTTTAAAAGGTGAAGATATACCTCTGATTGCCAGGATAATGACAATCATAGATGCTTACGATGCGATGATAAATGACAGGCCTTATAGAAAAGCACATAGCAAAAAGTATGCTATCAATGAACTTATAAACTGTGCGGGAAAACAATTTGATCCTAATCTGGTTGGAAAATTCATAGAAATTATTTTGAAAAAAGAAAGAGAAAATTCATCTGGCAGTAATCAAAAAATTCTTATTCCAACCAGTAAATAATCAAAAAAATCACTATTTTAAATTTTTCTTAATGTGGGGTAATTTGTTCACAACTAACCAGTAAAATCCGAGAGTTGAAACAATTTTTGCAAATTCATCAAATTCCACAGGTTTACTCACAAAGCTGTTTACTCCCAATTTATAACTAGCTACCATGTCCCTGTCTTCTTTCGAAGACGTCAAAATAATTACAGGCATATGTTTGGTTTTTGAATTGGATTTAATTTCTTTTAGTACCTCAAGACCGTCAATTTTTGGAAGTCTTAAATCCAGAAGCATTATTCGCGGAATTTTATTGCCCCTGGATGAGTATTTTCCCCTCTGAAATAAGAAATCCAGAGCTTCTTCTCCATCTTTTAACCATATCAGATTATTGGCAAGATTTTGTTTTTTTAGAGATCTTATTGCAAGTTCTGCATCGTTCGGGTTATCTTCCACAAGAAGAATTTCAATTTCTTTTGCATCAATCATTTAATGTCCTTTCTAAATTGGTTATAGTTCGGTTGGGCAATGAAAAATAAAATTCGGCACCTTTTAGTATTTCACCTCTTGCCCAGACTTCTCCTCCATGTTTTTTAATGATTTGTTGAACAATTGCAAGTCCTATTCCAGTGCCTTCAAATTCTTCCTGACCATGCAGTCGCTGGAAAATTCCAAAAAGTTTATTTGCATACTGCATATTAAATCCCACACCATTGTCTTTAATATAATAAACTGTCATATTTTTATCTGAATTTCCCCCTATTCCAATAATTGCCTTCTTTTTTGGTTTTGTAAATTTTATTGCGTTTGACAGCAGGTTTACCCAAACCTGTCTTATCATACCGGGGTCTCCATAAGCTGCAGGCATCTTTTTGATTTCAAAATCGATTTTTCTGTCTTCAGATAGGGGCCTGAGTTCCTCTATTGCAGAGGAAACAATTTTTTCCATAATTATTTTTGAATAATCAATTTCTTTTCTTCCCAAGTGCGATAATGCCAGAAGGTCGTCAATCAGCTGACCCATCCTCTTTATGTTTGTTCCGATTATCTTAAATAAACGCCGGCCTTCATCATCTATTAGGCCTGAATATTCTTCCAGCAATATTTTTGAGAATCCATCAATGGCACGGAGAGGGGTACGCAGATCGTGGGAAACGGAATATGAAAAGGCTTCCAGCTCTTTATTTGCAGCTTCAAGTCCAAGAGTACGTTGAGCAAGAGATTGATTGAGAAGAATTATATTATCTTCTGCTAATTTTCGTTTGGTGATATCATGACCATATATACGTATTCTCTGGCTTTCTTTCGTCATGGTAATTATTTGTTCAAAATAGTTATTTTTAACTTTTACTTCCCGGGTTAAAAGATTTCCTTCGGATATTTCCCATGATTTAAATATCTTATCGATTCCTGTTAGATAAGGATGTTTTATTCCCGAAGACTCGATATCCGGGAAAATCCTTTTTATTGCGGTATTCAGGTATTGCAAGTTGCCGGCATTGTCAATTTCACAAATTGGCATAGGATTTAACTCAGGAAAACTTGAAAGATAGTTTAATTTTTCTTCCATCTTTTTTTGCTCGGTGATATCTATAAACATTCCCAGATTACCGGTATAATTGCCTTTCTTGTCAATTATTGGCGTACCGCTTATCAAACACCAGATATAACTTCCATCCTTATGTTTCAATTTTCGTTCATAATTTTCTTTTATACCCTTTTTTCTTTTTTCAATAATTTCTTTTCCAAATTTATAATCATCCGGCAATAAAAGTTCCATACTTGATTTGCCCAGTAATTCCTTTTCAGTATAGCCAAGCATCTGTGCTATTTTGGAATTGCTGAAGTTGATCATCCCGTCACTATCTGAAATCAAAATCCCTTCATTTGCAGTTTCAAGGATATTGCGGTATTTAGCTTCACTTTCTTTTAGGACTTCTTCTGATTCCTTACGGTGAGTTATTAAAGCATCTCTTGCCTCTTTGTATTTGTAGTTTTCAAAAAGCTGCCATTTTTTTTCACTTCTTATAAGTGCAAATTCATGATTGCTTACAACATCCAGGATATCCGTAGCATTGCATTTATCAAGGCAGTAACTGCAGAGGGCAAGCATTTTGTATTGGCCAATAATATTATTGACTGCTTCTTCGTAATCCGTAAAACTTATCCAATCTTTTTTTTCGAGCCAGAAAGTATTGCCGGTAAGCCGCAGACCTTCATATCTTCTCGATAATGCCTTATTAAGTTTTTCCACCCACCCGGACAGAACTCTTTCAGATTTAAAGCTGCCATCTTTTAGATACCATTCATCATAGGGGATTATTTCTATTTGCCTTTTTTTAATATAGTTATCAGAATCCGGAAGAGATTTTTTTAAAGCTTCGGCAGCTTTTTCTTTTGGAAGCGGTTCTGAGGTAATCCACATGCAGTACTCGTTATTTTCAAGTCCTGTCTTAAAATAGGGGACAAGGATATCTATTAAATCATCTTTTGTTTTATAAAACTGACAAAAATGTGTACCCCAGGGCATATCCCCGATTATTTTTATACCGGTTTTTCTTAATGTTTCCATTTTAAAAAATTCCTGATTTTAAAAATTTTAAGATAAATAATTTTTCATTTTAGCAGGTAAGATGTCAGTTTACAAAATATTTAAATAAAATTTGATTTTTACAGTTTTTTATAATATTATTATACAAAACGGTTTGTATTATAATAAGTAAAAATTAAAAAATAGTAAAATATTTAGCAGTGACATAACAATACAAGCAGCAAAAAAATGATAAGAAACAAAGACAAAGATTTAGAAAAAGCGGTAAATTGAAATAAAAAAAGGAGAGAAGATGAATATTTTTTTGATGCTTGGTTTGATTGCATTAATAATTGTCCTGGTTGCTGCAATTTTCAGCTGGATGTGTTATAAGAGATTGACTTAAATGGAAAATTATATCAAAGAATTAAGATTAAAAAATAATATAAGCTTACAAAAAGTTAAAAGGGAAACGGGTCTTTCAATTAAAGAACTTGAAAAGATTGAAAGCGATAATAAAAAAATGCCTTCGGTGGAAATTTTAAAGAAACTGATGCTAATTTACAACGTAAGCTTGAGAAAAATAATAATCAATTATGATAGCTACGAAAATAATTTAAATTAGCTGCTATTTGTACTGCTTGTTTTTACAATACTTCCGATTACTAGAGTATTAATTATTCTTATTTAAAGATTCTTAGACACTAAACCAGAAAATGAGGCAACCATTATAATGATATAGATCTGCACTCAAAAATGATTCTTCACTAAAAAGTTTACAGAGTTGTGCTGTAACCTGCAAAAAATCAACAATAATTATTTTTTAATAAAGAAAAAATTAACATTTTCAGATAAATAGCCGATATATTAATAATAAATAACTTATTGATGAGTTTAACAATAATTTTATATAGGATGTTAATTATTAGTGGTGTAATTAAAAAAAATAATTTGCAAAAAGGAAATCAATTATATGTTTGAAATTTATTTGATTGACAAAACTGAAGAAAGCATAAATAAAATTAGTTGGCTGTTCAAGAAACTGTCTAATTTAAAAATTGATAAGACTACCACAAATCTTGAACAGTTGAAAAATATATGCAGGATTAAAAAACCTGTAATGGTTTTTATAGGACCGGATTATTCCATAGATGATGTAAAAACTGTCCTGGAAAATTATTACTGTGATCTGGAATATATAAAAATTGTATTATTTGTAAGGGAGAATTCTGTGACATTGCTAAAAAAGGCAATTGAGCTGAATATTTATGATGTTCTTGATTTTCCTTTTGAGGGCGAAAATGTAAATCAGACTATTAAAAGAATTGAAAAATTCTTTGAATCCAAAACTAAGGAGAATTTAGTCTCTGAAGAAAAATATCTAAAAGTAGAAAAAAAAGAACCAAAATTGATAATGATCTTCAGCAGAAAAGGCGGAACAGGAAAATCTTTTCTGGCAACAAACCTTGCAATAGATTTATTTGATAAAAGCAAAGAAAATGTAGTTCTATTTGATTTGAATTATTTTTCCGGAGACATTTCCATGATGCTTAATTTATATCCAAAAAATACAATATTTGAAATTGCATCCATAGTTGATCAACTGGATCCTGAAACAATTGATAGTTTTTTAAGCAAGCACACCTCCGGAATAAAAGTTGCTCCTTCACCGAAACTTCCGACTCAGGGTGAGAGAATAGGCACGGAAGTGACCTTGAAAGTGATTGATCTCCTCCTTGCATTAAATAATTATGTTGTAGTTGACACCGGTTCATATTATTCTGAGGCAGTAATATCACTTTTGGAAAAGACCAATTATTTTTGCCTGATTTCAAGCTTGGATGTACCAAGCATAAAGAATTTAAAGCTATCCCTGCAGGTACTTGAAGATTTGAGATTTCCAAAAGATAAAATTTTGATAATAATAAACCGCTCGGACAGTAATGTTGGTATGACTTTAAATGAAATTGAAAATACAATCGAAAGAAAAATTGATATAAAAATACCAAGCAGCAGAATAGTCCCGATAACAATAAATAAAGGCATCCCAATTGTGAAAGACCAGCCAAGATCTCCAATCAGCAGATGCATAAATAAACTAACAGAAATAATAATAAAATGAAATAAAGCAGGATATAGTCTATGGAGAAAAGACCAGGCAGATATACCGGTAAAAAAATTATGGTTTTCAGTACTAAAGGTGGGGCAGGAAAATCATTTATTGCTGTAAATCTTGCGATTGCGTTGTATAATCAGGATAGGAAGGCCGTTGTCTTAATTGACATGGATTATAAATCATCCGATGATGCTTCGATTCTTAATGTAACCCCTCAAAAAACTATTTATAATATCACACTTAATATGAACAACCTGAACCTGAATACACTGGATAATTTTTTAACAAGCCATAATTCAGGAATTCGGTTTCTGCCGGCTCCGGTTAATTCAAGGGAAGAAGAATTTATAAGCGTCGATTTGTCGGTAAATATAGTGGAAATGCTGTCGGAGGTATATGATTATCTTGTTATAGATACACCTGCATTTTTTTCCGATAATGTTCTGGAAATCCTGGATAGAGTAGATTATTTATGCATGGTAGCGACCATGGACATTTTAAGCATTAAAAATCTAAAGGAATCCCTATTTATATTAAAACAGCTTAGATTCCCAAGAGATAAAATTATATTGATTCTTAACCGTGCAAATAGTAAAGTCGGCCTGACAATTGACGAAGCTGAAGGCAGGATAGGGGAAAAGATAGATATAACCATTCCGAGTGACAGACTGGTGCCATTATCAATAAATGAAGGAATTCCTGTCATTATGAAGTTCCCAAAATCTCCTGTTTGTCTGAGTATAGATAAACTTGCAAAACTTATAATTTAAAAATACTGGTGATTTTTAATTGCTGCAAGTTTCTTAAGTGCATTTCCGCTTATTTTATATATAACCCATTCGTCCTTCGGCACGGCTTCGATTTTTCTGTAAAAATTTATACCGGGCTTATTCCATTTTAAAACGCTCCATTCCATTCTGCAGCACCTTCTTGAAATTGTTAATTTTGCAAGAAATGAAAGCATAAGAGTGCCTATTCCTTTGCCTCTCATTTCGGGTTTTACATATAAATCTTCGATGTAAATGCCTGGTTTTCCAATAAATGTTGAAAAGTTATAAAAAAATATAGCAAAACTGATGGGAATATCACAATACTCTCCGATAATGGCCTCAGCTGTTTTTTGTTTGAATATTGCAGCAATGATATCTTTTTCGGTTGCAATTACTTCATCTGCTCTTTTCTCATAGCCAGCCAGCTGCTTGATAAAATCAAGAATTAATCCTGCATCCCTCTCTATTGCAAATCTTATCTTAAAATCTTTTAAATCTTTTTCAATCAAATGAAAACTTCCTTGTAAATAGCTGCTTCACAAGCTGAACTGTTATGAGATAAACAATTACGATCATAAAAATTATTCCAAGATAATTAATTGGCAGTTTTACAAAACCAAAATTCTTGCCAATTGGTGAATAAGTTATAGCATATCCTATCCCTATAATCAGTAGTGATGTCAGGACTAAAATTTTGCTGGGTCTGCTTTTTATAAACGGTAACTTTGGGGTTCTTATTATGTAGATTACAAGTGTCTGGGTAGTGAGAGATTCAAGAAACCATGCCGTATGAAAAGCGCTCTGCGGGGCGTGAAGCATAAGCATAGTCCCGAAAGTGATCAGATCAAAAACTGAGCTTACAGGTCCGAAGATGAGCATGAACTTTTTTATAAGGTCAATATTCCATGGTTTTGGTTTTGTAATGTATTCGGCGTCTATATTATCAGTTGGTATCCCTATTTGAGAAATATCATATAAGAAATTATTGAGAAGTATCTGAATGGGAAGCATGGGCAGGAAAGGTAAAAAAATGCTTGCAACGGTAGGTGATATCATATTGCCGAAATTTGAGCTTGAGCCCATTTTTACATATTTTATGATGTTTCCGAAAACTTTACGGCCTTCAACAACACCATCTTCAAGGACAGAAAGGCTTTTTTCAAGGAGTATTATATCTGCGGTTTCTTTTGCAATATCAACTGCATTGTTCACTGAAATGCCTACATCGGCAACCTTCAGTGCAGGAGCATCATTAATTCCATCTCCAAGGAATCCGACTATATTTTTATTAGCCTGAAGAGCTTCAATTATTCTTTCTTTCTGTATCGGAGTAAGACGGGTAAAAATTGTATTTTCCTGTGCTATTGTACGAAGTTCCTTATCAGTTAAATCTTCAATTTGATTTCCGTTGATAATGCCCTTTATCTCGAGTCCGACATAATCACAGATTTTTTTGGTGACAAGAGTATTATCGCCGGTTAAAATTTTTAACTCTATTCCCAGTTTCTTGAGAATACCTATGGTTTCCTTTACTCCCGGCTTCGGAGGATCGAGAAATGCAACATAACCTTTCAGTATTAGATCGGATTCATCTTCTCTGGAATAAACATTTTTGTTTTCTTCAATAACTTTATAACCAAGCGCCACTGTCCTGAAACCTTCTGAATTAAGTTTTTCCACCTGGTTTTTAAGAGCAGGCATAATTTTTTCATCGATCTTTGATATTTTTCCATCAAGTTCATATCTTTTGCATCGTTCAAATAATGCCTCAGGCCTTCCTTTAGAGATGAGAATATGCTTACCGCCAACTTCCACTATAACTGACATAATTTTTCTTGAAAAATCAAATGGAATTTCATCGATTTTTTTATATCTTTCAAGCTCTTTTCCCAGTTCTTCATGGTCCAGTATCGCTCTGTCAAGAAGGTTTCTAAGACCTGTCTGGTAAAAACTGTTTAAATAAGTAAATCTTAGAACTTCTTCATCCTCTTCACCATTGACATCGCAATGTCTTTCAAGTACTACTTTATCAAGAGTTAGCGTTCCTGTTTTGTCAGTACACAGAATATTCATGGCGCCGAAATTTTGTATGGAATTCAATCTTTTTACTATTACTTTTTTCCTTGACATTGTGATTGTGCCTTTTGAAAGATTTATTGCCACAAGCATTGGAAGCATTTCGGGAGCCATCCCAATGGCGACCGCGAGGGCAAAAAATAATGCCTGCAATATGTCTTTTTTGAAGATTGCATTAATGGTAAAGATAATAAGCACCAGTGCAACCATAAATCTGAGCATGAGCCATGTATATCTCTTTATCCCCTTATCAAATCCTGTTTCAACCGCAGTGCTGACAATTTTTTGTGAAAGTTCACCGAATTGAGTCTTTGTACCTGTTTCGAGCACAAGTGTTATTGCAGTGCCGCTGACAACACTTGTACCCATAAAAACAATATTTTCAAATTCGGTAATTGAACTGCTCTCAGAATTACCGGAAACCGGGAATTTTTCAACCGGGAAAGATTCACCGGTAAGGGAAGATTGATTGATAAACAGGTCTTTGCAGGATATGATTCTTAAGTCGGCAGGTATCATATCGCCTGCAGATAAGTAAACTATATCTCCGGGAACAATATCCTTTATTTTTATTTCTACAACTTTATTATCCCTGTAGACAGTTGCAGTTGAGCTTACCATTTCTATAAGTTTTTCCGCTTCCCTGTTAGCTCTGTATTCTTGAATAAAAGTAAGCATTACGCTGGTGACTGCCATCAGGTAAATTAGATATGCGCCAATTTTATTATCAAGAAAAAGAGAAGATGTAGCTATTATAAGCAGAACTATTACAAGAGGGTTTGAAAATTTTATTAAAATTTGAAGAAAAATATTTCTCCTTTTCTTTTTAGCAGGCTCATTCAGCCCAAATTCTTCGACTCTTTCCTCAACACTTTCTTCGTTCAACCCGCTTATTGAAGTATTGAATTTTTGAAATAGCTACATCTTCTCTTTTTCTTGA
>JAMCSM010000084.1 GCA_023380915.1 Actinomycetota bacterium
GAGTTCCACCTGAAGCTGTATCAAAAAATTCACTAATATTCCCCTTTCTCCACCCCTCTGGTACACTATCAAATATGCTCACCTTCTCATACTCTGGAAAACGAAGATACACAAACCATTCCCTAAAAAGCAATCGGCCTGCTTCTTCTAGAAGTTGTATTCGACGATGAGTGGTGTCGATCAAATTGTCATATACAGAAAGTAATGAAACAATTTTTTTTTGGGTCAGACAATCAATCAGAGGTAGATCAAAATTTTCTATCATTTCTTTTGTTAAAGCTTTTCTTGTTCCTCCAGAACCTGCAAAAGATAACATTCTCGCTTGCATTAAAGGAGAAATTAAAAAGTACATAAGAAATCTTGGATTAAGCTCATTTATATACGTTCTTATTATTGAAACATGCTGATTGACTCTTGCTGGTAATATAGCATCCGGAATAATGCAACATCTTGCAACTGAATCTCCTGTAATGTTTAAAAGAATATCATTTTTTTCTACCGTCACCCCTTTCATCCTCTGAGCGATATCATTGTCAATAAAAGCAAGACCTTGATTTAGAAAAGTACCGTTATAAACATTTTGGCTTCTAATTAGTGCAACACCATTATCTATATATACGCTATCTCCACCTCTTGGTGTAATTCCGCTACCAATCTTTTTACAATATGGTTTTAATTTAACAGTTTTTTCCATATCCCTAGCTTCTTAAAATTTTCACTAATTATCTTTTCTAAATCGGCAGCTTTCACATTTAGTTCTTCCAATTCTATGTGAATTGTACGTATGGTTTCGTCAAAATCAAAGTCCGGATCATCTTCCTCCGGAGCTACACCCACATATCGTCCAGGGGTCAAGCTCCAATCATTTTCTTTAAGTTCAGATCTATTAACCAACTTTACTAGCCCTTCAACATCACATAATTTTTCATCCGGAAATCGTTCTAAAAGCCACTGAGTTTGATGATTAAAATAGCGAGTTAATTTAAGTTTTTTAACCACCATATCGCGCTTGTCTTCAGTCTGTTTTTTCAGGTTAGCAATCTCTCGACTATCCCACTGGCTGCTTTCTTTGGCATTAAGGGTATTAATGTACACATCAATTAAGCGGCTTGCCAATCGATACATAAGTTCAGCTTCCTTGATAAGCTTGTTGTTTTCTTCAATGAACTCTGCTAATTCTTTTATCGCTTCAATAAGCATAATAGTGTCTTTATCTTGCTTTTCCCACCATTCCCTTTTTTCTTGCGTTAGTTTAATAAATGCATGACTATTATTTGCATATGCATGTAAACAGTTATCTAATTCTCTAACCGTTTCGGCTTGTTTGTCATCTTCAGCAAGTGTAGCTATAAACTTTTGGAGTACTTCATTTAATTTTGCAAAAATAGTTTTGTAATCACGCATGGGAGTAATACTTTGAGCAGCTTCACAAAGCATTGCGGAAATATAACTACTTACCAAATCATGAAAGCGTTTATTCTCACCACGATAAAGCCAGATAATAGAGAGTATGTTTTGCAATTGTTCAGGAGAAAAGTCATAAATCTTTCTTGTAACTTTGCGAAAGATATTACGAGCGTCAATCAATAACACTTTATCTTTCAGTTCATTTGGTTTTGATTTATTAAAAAACCAAAGTTCGCACGGAACGGTTCGAGTATAGAAAAAGTTGGAACGAATAGAAATCATTATGTCCACATTGCCAGTTTCAATTATTTTTTTCCGCACTTTGGCTTCATTATTTCCTGCACTTGAGGCTTGTGAGGACATTACAAATCCGGCTCTGCCTAGTTCATTTAAGTAACTGTAAAAATAGCTAATCCAAACATAGTTACCATTACTGACTTTACCTTTTTTATTTACACCAGGAAGACCGAAAGGTAGCCGTGGGTCATTTTTTATTTTATCCGCATCAATTTCATCAACATTAAAAGGTGGATTTGCCATAACAAAATCAGCTTTATTTAGTAAATTGTGTGGGTCTTCATAATAAGTAATAGCTTTTTTAATATCTCCTACAAGCCTATGAACTGCTAAATTCATTTTAGCTAAATTTATTGTAGTAGCATTTTTTTCTAAACCGTAAAAATTCAATTTATCATTAGGATTCTGATGAAGCTTTTCAACAAAATTGGCACTTTGCACAAACATCCCACCAGAACCACAAGCCGGATCAAGTACGGTGCCCTTTTTAGGTTCAAGTACATTAGCAATTAGTGATACTATCGAAACTGGTGTGAAAAATTCCCCACCATCATGAGCTTTTTGGTCTGCAAACTGGGTAAGAAAATATTCATAAATTCTTCCAAATACATCACCGGATACTTTTTTTAATTCCTCAGGATTAAGTGCAGGAAATAATGAAGCCAAAATCTCATTATCAAGTTCTAGATATTCTTCTTTGGGCAGAACACCACGAAGTGTTTCATAATCTTCTTCAATAGACTCCATTGCTTCAATTACTGCTTTTGCTCTGTCATCACTATCTGTGAGAGAAACCAGATAGTCAAACTGAGCTTTAGGCTGTAAAAAAATAGCAGATTTTTGACTGAAGTCCTTTTTTGTTAATTCCGGTGTTTGGCCACCTCGTTTTGGAAGATTTTCTATTATTTTATCTTTAACAACTAAATAACGACTATATGCATGTCGTAAAAATACCAAGCCCATTACAGGCATAAAATATTCATTACTTGCATAATTGGAGTTTGCTCTGAGCGTATCGGCAGCACTCCAAAGTCTTTTTTCTATTGTTTCAATATTTTCAAGTTGCGACATTTAGTCTAATCTTTCTATTAATTTATAAAGCAAGAGAACTATTAAAATATTAACATTAGATTATATTTTTTTTTCAATAATATTTTTTAGCATATCTGAAAAATCAGATTTGAATTCTTCTATATTTTCCATATTGTATCTGATAGCTTCTGATCTTTTTAAATCTGAGGCTTCTTTTGCATTTTTATTTGCAACAATGATACTGTCTCTACCAATCCCTGTTGCAATTCCTAATTCAAACCCAACATTAAAATTAAGACCTGTTATATCAGCAATAAAATATTTTGATTCTTGAATAAGCTTACAAATCTTACACATAAAATCATAATTAACTTTTAAATCTTTCGCTACTTTTGATTCTAATTTAAACTCTTTTAAGATTGGAATGATTCTACTCTTAATAACTTTTTCTATCTCTTTATTTCCATAATCATAAGCTAAAAATACCCAATTTTCTTTAGTTTTGATATCTTTATTGCATAATTGAGTTCCCAAAAGAAAGCACTTCATCGGCTTGAATTGAGTTGATCCAACTTCCAGAGACATGAGAATATCATCCATAGCTTCATTATTTTCTATTTCTGTTAACTTTAATCCATTCCAAATATATGAAGTAAAAAGTCCTTGGCTACCAAAAGGAACATCTATTCTCCCGGAAGGATAAATTAAAATATGCTCCTGGCCCTCAATACAACCTAAATATTGAAAGGGATTTAAATATTTTTTTCTTTGTGTGTTTAAATAAGTAAAACGATCAAATTTCCAGATATTTAAATAAATTTCTGAGCTACCATTTCCAATAGCAAGGAGTATTTCTGAATTTCCATCTCTCGTAATATCCTTTATTGCGAGTTGGCAATAAAAACCTTCTTTAAAATCTCCATCATCACTTAAACCGCTTATTTCTGATAGTCTAAAAGTATTATCTTTAAGATGTATTTCAATTTGAATTCCAAGTTGTGTAGCAATTCCAATAGAAATTCTCTCTTTATTAAAATCATTATCGATATCTGTCTCTAAAGAAACTTCATTTACAGAATAATCCCAGAAAATACTATGTAAAAACTCGCCGAGTAATAAAGGTTTATATTTTTTTACAATAGATTTCATATTTTAAAATAAGGATAAATATAACATTATTAAAATATAATATATATTTTTTATATTAATAAATCCATAATTAAAACATAGATAATTATATATTAATTCTTTTTTTAGTACATCTTGGCTAATACTTATTAATTTATCTATTACTGTATCATCTTTAAATTTAAGCTGATTGTGATATTACATTTATTCGCCAAAAAAATACCCAATTTTTTTCTTTAATACCTGCGCTATTTTAATTAAAGTTTCTATAGACGGCATTGATGCACCTGTCTCATAACGTGAAATATTTTTTTGTTTAGTATTGATTTTTTGAGCAAGCATATCCTGGG
The DNA here is from genome assembly GCA_023380915.1 of Actinomycetota bacterium. Next base: position 4,215 of record JAMCSM010000084.1, read on the forward strand.
TTAAATCACACTCTACTCTTGCTAATTTTATCTTTTTACCAAATTCTTTTTTGTCCATTTTACTCTACCTTTTATTTAAAAATTAAGTGTATTAACTTGACTATAATATACTTATTAGGTATAGTATAGTCATATATAGGTGTATTATATATATACCTTATTTGAGTAATATATATCACTTGAGCAATAAAGACAAGACACCCTTATGAATAACTTAGCAGTTTTAGAAAAAGAAAAATATATCGAAACAGAAATAAATTCAGTTAGTTTTAGTTATGCTAAGAGTCTTTCTGTGCGGAAATTATTAGATAATATAGCCGTTATAATTGCAGATGAATATATTAAAACAGCTAAACAAAATCCTGAAATTTTTTTGGACATTGGAGGCAAATAATGAGAGTAGCAATATATGCAAGATATTCTTCAGAAAATCAAAGCGAGAAAAGTATAGACGACCAGATAAGAGTTTGCAAAAATTATATTAAAAATAATGACATGATTTTTGAAGATAAGCATATCTATATAGATGAAGCTATGTCAGGATCAATAATAAAAAGACCTGGTCTTCAAGCCTTAGAGAATGCAGCAGAAAATAAAGAATTTGAAGCAGTTGCAGTGGATGATCTCCCAAGACTTTCCAGAAGCAACCATCAGATGCTCACAATGGTTTTAAAATTTAATTATT
>JAMCSM010000085.1 GCA_023380915.1 Actinomycetota bacterium
AGTCCACGGTTATACCAGCTTCTTTTGGACCTCCCTGGAACCAATGCCATGTATTGGGATTGAGTGTATATTGGTCTCCGGGTTTCAGAATTATTTCATGGAATACATTAAATTTGCCTATATATCTACCAGGTATTTTTGCTTTTATTCTATCTATAGAGCCTGGACCACTAACATAAAGATAAACTTCTCCCCACCTGCATCTGAAGGTTTCTTCCTTACCCTGAGTATTTGACACTGGTGGATGCCTGTGCTGCGGACATATTTGCTTAGGCAGAAGTACCATTTCTTTAGCACAAACTCTTTCGGTATTTATATAAATAATCAAACCTAAACCAATGTTGTAAAAATCACCAAGGCCTAGATCTGTTATTTCTAAGTTTTCAATTTCATCCGATCTCAGATAAATTTTGGATTTTTCATATATTTTAAGAACTTTCTTTTTTATATTTCCAATGTCTTTCATCTCACCCTCTCTTCCAGTATTGCATTACCAGAGTACAAGGGGTTTTACCTAAATTTATACATTCATATTTACCAAAAGAAGCTGGTATAACCGTGGACTGAAGGTATTCAAGTTCTATGCTTCTCTCAGGATTTTTTATAGATCTCACTATTGCTCTATCACCTTTAGAGAGGCAAAGATAATAAAAGAATCTACCTTTTGTATCATGCTCAATTTTTTTGTCAAAATTTAGCTTTCCTATATTATATGGCATGGGTCTATATGAATCATATTTTTCTTCTGACCAGCCTTCTCCCTTTCGAATAACTTTTGGTCTTTTTCTTAAGTTCTTTTCCACCCATTTTTCCCGCATAAACCACCTGGTCTGAGCAAGTCCGTGTTTTACCTGGGTTTTAAGCGGCTTACCTGTAAAAGTTTTTTTCTTATCATCAAATGATGGCCTTTGATAATCATACATAAAGAAAGAGTATTCAGTGCCATATATGCTAGGGCATGTGTCCATTTCAACTACTGTCTGATTACCACCTGTTCCATGAGTGGTCCCTGCAGTTATAATATATAGGTCATCTTCCTTACTTGGCCAGCGTTTTACATATTTGTCCCAATCAAATTTAGTCTTTTTTTCTTCAGCTTTAACTACTTTTCTTTTGTATTCTTCAAGATCTGCATCTTGGTAGAACCCATGCATAGTATTTGCGCCTTCAAATGTTTTTGCTATATAGTATACCTCATACCTTCCTATTGATTCTTTAAAGTTATTTTTTACATATTTCGTATCAGGGTGAAGATGTATTGGCATTGCTCTTCTTTCATATGGCACAGGCTCTGGAAAATATCCATCCTGAAGGCCTACCTGAATAGGGAAATTACCAGGATAATTCTTATAGCAGTAAGGGCCAATTATTTCTATTGGATATTTTGAATAAAGATTCCAGAATGGTAAATCCAGACAAATACCATTTAATCCTAAATCTACCAGCAAGCTTGAATCCATACCGGACACTTCAATATTCCAGCACATATTGGCAAGCTCGGGCATATTGTAGTAATCCCTAAACATCATCCCGCCCCATGGGCCTGTCATAAATATTTTTTTAAATTTGAGAGGATAATTTACAAGGCTTGCTATAACTTCGTTATAGGCTTTTTTCGGGATTAGTTTTAATTCATCAGTATTGTCATCTACGTAGTAGTCCATGTAATCTAATATATATTTCTTTTGCTTTATTAGTATTGGGTAATATATATAGTAAAGTCCCTTCCAGAATATTGGCTGCGGGCTGGAAGCACCAACAGGGACAACTTCATTTTTATCAAGCCTATCAACAGTGGTTTCTCTTGTTACATCAACATAAAATATCAGATCATATAAGGATTTAAGCTCATTTAGCGCTGATCCAATTCCATAAACAATAACTGCTGATAATTTTGAGTCCTTAATATTTTTAACTTTTATTTTTCCAATTTTAGCTTTAAAACTTTTTATCTTATTTTGATCAATTAAATTCTTTAACCAACCATTCGTGCAAACAATGCCAAAACTTGGATCATCTGTTAGATATTGCTTCTCAAACTTTTCTATCCTTTCTCTTGGTTTATATATTGAGGAAATGTCAATGAGTTCCGCCTTTAAGTCATTATTTTCTAAGGCTTTCTTAATACCTTCTGCAAGCTTTGAAAATCTTGCACCAATATATCCCTCAAGAGCAATAATAATGGTTCTTCTTTTATCTTTATTTTGCTTTTCTATAAGGTCGGTAATAAATTTATAAACTTTTTCCTGACCAATAACCGAAGATTCAGATGTATTTTTGCTTATTTTTGGCCTGTTCTCACAATTTCTTGTGCTTATATACCATCCCATCTTTTCCTCCCCCATACTTCTTATATCTGAATATTATAAATGACGCCTAAAATTAATATTGGATTTGTATACAAATTATTTACAGTAATAATAAATTATTTGTAATATCCAAATTCATGTAATGTTTCTATCATTGCTTCAAAATTTTTAACTTTCACATTATCTCCAACATCATGGCTGGATTTAAGAACATATCTGCCGCCTTCGCCCAATACTCTTATCCTGCGTTTGACATCATTAGCTACATCATCAATACTTCCAAGGGCTAGCGGAAAATCCTGGCCTACATTGCCCATTATTGTTATCCTGTCACCATATTTCTCTTTAATTTTGTAAATATCCATCCCACCCGGATCTATAGGATGAATTGCACTGATACCCAAATCAATGAAATCCTCGATTAACCATTCTATATCTCCGTCAGAATCAAATATGATAGGGAGATCCTTGTCCTTTGCTGGCTGAATAATTTTTTTAAATAAGGGCATATATAAATCTTTAAAGAAGTCTGGTTTGAAAAAAGGTCCGTCATTATATGCAATATTATCAGTAAAGAAGAATAGAGGAACATTTAGAGAACAGATAAATTTTGAAATCTCATAATAGATATCTGTAAAGAATTTTAAAACTTCCTTGATAAATGATGTATCGCTATATAATCCCATCATAAAATCATCAAACCCAATTAATTGATGTGTGTCCTGAAAAATAGCTCCTGTTAAAATTGTAACACCCATATTTTTATCTTTAGCTAAAATATTTAACTCTAAAAATCTTTTTTTATATTCCTCAATGTATTTGTTAAAATCAGGATAAATAATTTTTTTAAATATATCGTGATTTTTTATTTTCCCATCAGCCTTGAATATTTCTCCAATACCATCAAAATAATATGAATCCGGTGACAAAATTAAAAAACCTGCAAGATCCTGGCCAATTGCATAATAAAAATCTATGAAATCTTTTGCATCAACAATTATCTTGGTGCTTCTATCTGATCGATAAATAACCTCATATCCCACTTTCCTTTCAAGTACATCCTCAATAATTTCTTTTGAAAACAGAAAATCACAATAAGGAATTCTATCAGGTATTTTTCCTTCAAGTACTTTGAGTAATCTTTGAATATCAGAATCATAATAATTTTTCATATATTTTTGAATTGTTCCATTTTGATAATTTAAATAAAAATTTATTTATAAATGGAAAACATAAAACTAGAACATTAACAAGTTAAACCTATTTAAATTTATTCGATAATGGCTCCGGCAAAAGTACCGCTAATGAAGTATCTCTGAAAAACTAAATATAAAATAATAATAGGTAAAATCATGAAGGCTATCGCTGAAAATAACAAATTATAGTCTGCGAAATATTCACCTTTAAAATAAATTAAACTCGATGAAACAAGCTTCATTTTTGGATTATTAATTAATGTCAATGGTAATATCAAATCATTCCATACAAAAATTACACTTAGTAAAGCAGCAGTAGAAATTGGTGCCTTAGATAATGGTAGCATAATTCTCATTAAAAACCCTGTATTAGAACATCCATCAATTGTAGCTGCATCTTGAAGTTCCTTGGGTATAGATCTAAAAAAAGCAGTTATAATTAATATGGATAGAGATAAATTCCAAGCACTAAAGACTAGCATTAGCCCAAAATATGTATTTATTAATTTTATTGAGCTTAATATTATATATATAGGTACAATACTTGTTTGATGGGATAATATTATCCCAGCTAGAAAAAGTAAATATATACCATTCCCAAATTTGATATTAAACCTGGCTAATCTAAATGATACTAATATAGAAACAATTAAACAAATCAATATGGCACCGATAACAACAATAAAGCTATTGATTAAAAAAGTATATGCTTTTTTATCAATAAGGATATATTTAAATCCTGCTAAATAAAAATGTTTCGTTATACTCAAAAAGGAATTAGATATTTCCATATTAGGTTTTAGGGCATTATTATATACAAAAAAAATAGGAAATAGTGTTAGTATGGAAACAATAACCATAAAAATCTGGAAAAATATTTGCTTGGGCTTAATTTTCATAACAGTATCTCTTTATAAAATTTATTTTTATAATATCTAAAATAATGGTTTATAATAATTATTCTTATTAAATTTCTAAGTAATTTCGCTTTGAATTATTGATAAAAATGCTTAATCAGGTAAAAACTTTTTAATAACAATATATGCAAGTATTATTAATACCAATGGGATAAAAAATATTACTGCAGATGCAGACATTGCATAACCAAAATTATAGTATTCAAATGCTGTCTTATAAATGAATATAGATGTAAAATAAGTTGAATATCCTGGTCCTCCAGCTGTCATCGCCCATGGAAGGTCATAAGCCTTAAAATTTCCTACAATTGTAAGTACTGTTACTATAAGTATTGAGGGTGTTAATAATGGAACTATAACATTTTTCAATACCTGGAAGTTATTTGCGCCATCTATCTGTGCTGCAGCAATAAGATCTTTATTCAAATTCTGCAATCCTGCTAACCAAACCAACACCATAACACCCATACTCAACCATATTTGGACAACAGCAATTGCAAAAACAGCAGTATGGGGGTTACCCAAAAAACCAACATTGATTCCAGTAATATGAAATAAATCCAAAATTTTTCTTATAACACCATAAACAGGGTGCAATAAATATATAAAAGAAATTCCCACACCCACTGGAGTTAAAACAAATGGTAAAAAAATAATAGCTCGATAAACCTTATAACCTCTTAATTTTTCATTTAAAGCAACTGCATACAACAAAGCAATTGTATTTTGAATTGCTCCATTAAAAAATAGATAAATAAAATTATTTTTTATGGATTGCAAAAAAATGGAATCTGCAAAAAGTTTTTTAAAATTTTCAAACCCTATAAACTTGAACACTGATCCTACACCACTCCAATTAGTAAAGGAGTAAAATATACTCATAAAACCAGGTACTATAACAAACAAAAAATAAAGAATTAATGCAGGAGCTAAATATGCAGCAGTTGCACTGGCAAATTTAAATTTATTTAACTCTAAAAAATTTTTACTCTTCAATTAATAAAACCATTTCTTAAAACTATTATATTATTTTTGTATTAAATGATGCAGGTATAATGAGTTATGCCTGCATCATTTTTCAACATCGTAAAGGAAATCAAACATTTAATAAAGTATTATTTCTTTTGTTTAGCCATAACTTCATCCCATTTAGCATTTATTGCTGTTAAGGCTTTATCTAATGTTGTTGTTTTTGTAAACACTCCCTGAAGCTGTTTGTCTATTGTATCCGCAATTTCAATAGAAGGCAGATGAACTTCAGTAAATACTTCTGCGGGTCCCTTATAGAAATCCAAAAGCTGAGGCTGCTTTGTATCTGCAAATAATTTGAATGGTGTACCCTGTGTTGCTGGTGGCCAACCCCACAGATCACCTACAAAACCTGAAGAAACTTTATCTGCCCACCATTTTGTAAATACCTTGGACAGATCAAGTTTTGTGGTTTTTCGATTTACTGCCCAGCCAGGAGCAGCTACTACAGGTAATACATTCTCTGGATAATTTTTATCATTACATGGAACCATAACTGCTTTATAATCTAAACCTTTTACCTGATAGTCTTTCATTATCCCAACCGACCATGTACCGCTAAACATCATTGCAACTTTACCTTCACCAAATTCTGTATTCATAATAACGTCATTACTTACTGGACTTAATTCATTATCTAGATAATTTTTATCCCACATAGTTACAATTTGTTGGAATATTTCTTTCCATCTAGGGTCTTCAAATGGTTTAATTGTACCTGCTAATGCTTGATCCCAGAAGTCTGGTGTTTTATGTGTTATTTTTTCAGCTTCAAGTGGATACCAAATATATCTTGTATTATTAAATTGGAATGAGCAATCAAATGGTTTTATTTTTTTATCAACCATTTTTTGACTTAATGCCATAAAGCTATCCCAGTCAACAGGATAATCCCATTTGTTGTCAGTCATAATCTTATTATTAACAAATAATATCATTGCATTCATTCCACCAGGGAATAACCAAGTTTTGCCATTCCTGGTAACTTGATTAACAGCTATGGGAAACAATTTTGAAAGATCAACACCTAATTCATCGTTAGTATAATAAAGATTAGCATCTGCATTGGGGTAGAAGAATGGTGCAGCGTGTGCAAAAGCAATATCAAGATCAGTACCATTTAATCTTGTTGTCAATGTTTGATAATAATTTGCATAATCCATTAACTCAAGATTTACCTTAATACCAGTTTCGTCAGTAAAGCTCTTCATCAATTTTTCAACTTCATCACTAGGGGCCCATTTCCAACTCATTATATTTAAAGTCCCAGTAAGTTTGGCTGTAGTTTCAGCAACAGTAGTTTCTGCGGTAGTGGCAGCAGCCGTAGTCGCTGCAACAGTAGTTTCTGCGGTAGTGGTAGCAGCCGTAGTCGCCTTACAACCTATACCAATTGTAAATATTAAAGTAACAACTGCTAATATTGCCATCAACATTTTAAATATTTTATAACTCCTTCTCATTTTTTAGACCCTCCAATCACTAAATGAGTTTATATACTTAACTTATAAATTAAATCTTATAATGTTATTCTATTTAATCACCTCCTTTTTAATTAAGTTATTTATTATCGATCTATTTAATCACCTCCTTTTACAAATAAATCTTTATTTTTACTCCACATACAATTTTTTAAAGCATTATCACAAAAGTAGCTACCATCTTCCTGTCAATATCATTAATCAGCTGATGGTCTACATTCTTGGGAACAAATACTGCGTCCCCTTCTTCTACTTCGATATACTCTTTGTCTCTATCAGAACGGTGAAGCATGAGAATGAATCTGCCTTCCTGACAGTAAAAATATTCACCTCTTGGATGGCCTTTATCTACTCCACCAACCGCCATTGGAGCAAGTGAAAATGTACCAAAAAATATAGTATCATCTTTACCATAGAATCTTGCGATACCTTCTCCACACCTATCCATACCCTTTATTTGCCATCTCTTTATCAGTTCCGTCCTCGCTTCATTTGCCATATAAAACTCCTTTCTTCTTAATTTTTTTAATGGTTACAACAATTAGGGGAGACAACTATTTCAACATATATAACAACAAAGCTATATGTAACAATTTAATTAGTTTTTATTTTTAATGAAATTCCAATCCTCCGCACACATTAATGCTCTGACCCGTTATGTAGTCCGATTCAGAAGAGCATAGAAATGCGGCTGCATTTGCTATATCTTCAGCCTGTCCTAATCTTTGATGTATTCTACCGCCTCTCTGATCAGCTAATGCCTGCTCTAAAGATATGTCAATACCTCTCATTTTGAGTATCGTTTTCGTAGCACCGTAATGAAGTGGATGATCCTGATTGCCGGGACAAATGCAATTTACATTTATATTATAAGGCATTAGCTCCTGAGCTACAGCCTGTGTAAGGCCTACTACTGCAAATTTAGCTGCGCAATAAGGTGCAATATAACCTATTCCGGTTTTTCCTGCATTTGAGGAAACATTTATTATTTTTCCTTCTTTTCGTGGCATCATAACCCTCGCTGCATGTTTGCAGCCAAAGAATACACCTTTAGCACAAAGATCCATTGTGAAATCCCAGTCTTTAACCTCATCGAGTTCCCAAATAGGACCAGTTGTAAAACCACCTGCATCATTAATCATAAAATCAAGTTTTCCAAATTCTTTGACAGCTGTTTTTACTACATTTTCCATATCTTTTTCAACTGTAACATCTGTGTGTACGAATACTGCTTTTCCACCCATATCAGTTATCATTTTTACAGTTTCCATACCACCTGAATCATTAATATCAGCTACAACAATGCTTGCCCCTTCCTTTGCGAGCCTTATAGAAGTGGCTCTTCCCATATATGAAGCAGCTCCTGTTATTACTGCAGATTTTTCGCTTATCCCTCCTAACATTATTCCTCCCTTTAGAAAGTTCTTAATATTTTTAAATAATTTACATTATGCTCATATAAAGTTCTATTACATCATTTTTGGATGGTTTTCTGGGACTGGCATCAAGCATCGGGGTAAGATATCTGAATGCATCTTCAACAAAAACACTAATCATATCTTTTTTAACACCCAGAGCAGATAACTTAATGTCAAGTCCAACATCAATTAAAAGTCCTTTTACAACTTCTGAAGCCATTTTTGCAGCTTCCTTTTTTGTAAACGAGGATGTATCAACACCTAAAAATTCAGTCAATTTTGCAAATTTTTCAATATTTGACATCCATGAATATCTAATTACAGGTTCGAGACACAGTGCCATTGCAATTCCGTGGTCAATATTTAATCTGCCGCCAAGTACATGACCCATAGCATGTACTAATGTAGTGCCTGAATGTTCAATTGTTATTCCGGCAAGGGTATTTGCCCAGCTCATCTTTTCTCTTGCATATATATTGGTGCCATTTACAACTGCTTCGGGCAGGTATCTGCTAATGATTTTTATACATGATTCTGCAGTTATATCTGAAAAGGGAGTTGCATTTACATTTGTATAAGATTCGATCGCATGAGATAGCGCATCCATCCCGGTCGCTGCAGTCAATTGTTTTGGAAGACCCAAAGTAAGTTCAGGATCAACAATTGCAACTTTAGGTATAATATATTCACTTTCAAGGAATGATTTTTCATAAGTTACAGGGTTGCTTACTACAGCCCATTTTGTGACCTCTGATCCTGTTCCTGAAGTAGTAGTAACTGCAATTACTGGATACGTTGAATTTGTGACTTGTAAATTTTCTCTGTAGGGAACATAAACATAATTCCAAATATCCTCCGGATGAGAAGCTCTTATAGCCACAGCTTTTGCAAAATCCATTGAACTTCCCCCACCGATACCTATCAGGTAGTCACATTTTTCTTTTTTGAATATCTCAGAAGCTTTGTTAATAAGTGTTGATGTCGGGTTTGCCTTTACATCCTCGAAGAGAACATATTTTATATTACATGTATCAAGTATTTTTAAAACATTGTCCAGGATTTCCAGTCTCTTTAGAGACGTTGTTATTAAGGCTTTTCTACCTGTTTTTCCAGCATAATTTGGGAGTTCATTTATTTTTCCGTTGCCAAAAATTACTCTTACCGGTAAAAAACATTCAAAATTCATATTATATTTTCTCCTTTAATTAATATTATTCATATTAATTTTGCATATTTCCAATCTTTATAAGATATTTTGTAGTTTTATCATTAATCTAGTGTTAAAAAAGAAATATGTTAAAGCATTAAAGACTATTATGATTTAAAAATATAAAAACTTATTTTACTAATGACTTATTTTAGATCTTTAGAACTTTATATGAACACCGTTCATGTTTATTATTATCATAATAAATAAAATTCAGAACCTTGTCAATAGTTTTAATAAAATATTTAATTTTTTTTAACATTTTAAATATTGCTTTTTTATGATTTTTGTTTTAATATGATAAAAATTAACTTTGTTTTTTACTTTTTTAAATTTCAAAAGATTAAGTTAAAGAAATTATTTTTTTAAAATTATATTAATTATAAAAAAATATTTCAAAAATAAATGATATATTATGTCTAGAATTGTATACGATGTTCTAAATATGCTGGAGGTTTTCTGTAAAAACTGCTATCCCATAGGAATTACAGAATTATCGAATATTTTGCTTGAGGGTAAAAGCTCGATTTTTAAAAATATTAAAATACTCGAAGAACTGGAGTACATAGAACAAGATCAGGAAAGTAAAAAATATAGATTAACCACCAAACTTGTGGAATTAGTAAATGAATCATTAAAGTGTTACTATGGGCGAACCAACATTGAAAAATACCTAAAAACAATAACCGAAAAAACCGGGGAAAGTTGTTACTTTGGAATAAAAAATAAGAAAAACAGGATAGTTTATGTAGACAAGTATCTCAGTGACAGAATGATTGCAATAAATACGAATATAGGTGACACCCCGCTTCCTCACTGTACTGCACATGGAAAAGCTCTTTTGGCTTTCTTGGATATAGAAATTATAGAAGAAGAAATTAAAAATGGTTTACAAAAGTTTACTGAAAATACAATAACTGATAGACAAAAATTATTAGAAGAATTAAGAAAAATAAGAGAACAGGGTTATGCAACCGATGAAGAAGAGAGGGAAAAGGGCTTCAGGTGTATTGCGGCTCCTGTTTTTAATAGCAAAAAAGAAGTTATTGGTGCAATAGGTATTTCGGGAACAACTCAAAGTTTAACTGAAGGAAAAATAAAAGAATATGCAACAATTATAAAAGAAGTCGCAAACAAAGTAAGCATAAATGTTGGAAATGAAGCTCTATATTAGAGAACAAACATATAGAAATATTATATTAAGCATAATCATATAATTTTATTTTGGAAATCTGTAATGTCCCATTATCCTGCTTGTTCCCAGTATATCTTTTTCTACCGTATATCCGGGATCAATGTAATTATAAATTACCTTTAGCACCCCTCTCCTTGTAGTATTGTCAGATAGAATACCAACATTATCCGAATACCCGTCTTTATCCATATCAAAGAATATAACATCTCCAGGCAGCCATGAGTTAAGATTTTGATAATCTGATGGATTAAAATTTATATCCAGGATACTGGCATTTCTTTTAAAAAAGATCTCCATATTTTGTATTCTTCTATAATCTATGTTGGGGTCTGCTACGGTCTGCCCCCATATTTGTCTTAAGGGGTAGCTGTTAAAATTATTAATGATGTCTTGATTGACCAAATCCCTGAGATCAAAACCGGCCTCCTTAAAAGCTCTTGCAATAATGTCGGTACATAATGCAAGGTCGGCGGGAGGATCCCCGCCATTATAATAGTTTGTCTGGTCAGTACCTGCAGCAAATATATTCTTTGCTTTTATTTCAATTTGCTTTTTTGCACCCAGCAATATGTCTTCCTGGTCATTTATGCCATTTAGATTCTTATCGGATGTAATTCCTATATTATCCATGTCAATTAATCTGAATCTTGGCAAAAGCAAAACTAAAGCTGTGGGCGGGTTGTAAAACTTTTTAAAGGTAAACTGGCTTATGCTTATTATTACTGCAAGTATTATTACCAGGACTATTATAATAATGATTAAATGTTTTAATGAAAATCTTCTCGCAGGAGTTTCATTTATTTCCAAGGGGTATCCTTAAAAAGTTGTAAATTTAAACGGAATAAAAGAAATACCGGCATTAAAAATCTCCAATATTCCGAATATTCCGACGATTATAATAATAACTGTGTAAATAGTCACATAGAAATAATAAAATCTGGCAAATGTAAAATTATTTTTTTGAACTTTTTTACTCTGCAATTCGGGCTGCATTACCTCAGATTCATGAATCCTCATTTCATAATCTTCCGGATTTTCTCTGCTTTTAAATAATTGAATTATTATCCTTATGACATTAGCAAGAATGAAAACTGTTCCGATTATTACAACTGCTAAAATTAAGAACAGCAGGATTAAATTAGCCAAGCCGGAGCTTATATTTATTTCTCCTTTTAAATATCTGATAAAAGATTCGAAATAATAGAACTTTGTAAGATATCCAAAAGTGCCAATCATACCACAAAAGGAGATTAAAATAATTGTTAAGTTTATGCCCAGGTATTTATTCTTTATTGAGAGCCCTTTCAAATTATTAAAAGCATCTGTATTACTTCTCTTTTCAATGTCAGCAATAATTCCATATACAGGGAAATAAGTCATCATCAATAATATCAGGTTAAAGACAGACAGCCATGCTACCCTGTTCTTAGCAATTAAGCCCAGCCCGAACATTGCATAAGATAAAATTGAGAATCCTATGATTGCCATGAAAAGAAAAGCAAAAATCCTGCGCAAACTTGTTGTTTTTATAGCCCCGACATTTCCTCCAAGTATACAAACCATAGCGGCGGCTATAAAAGCTATTGACAGATACGGCTGGTTTTTTGTAATGAAATAAAATAATAAATTATTCATTTTAAAAAACAAAAAAAACCCTGCCGGAATATATAAAAACCAGACTATAACTGGTGTGGAGTGTTCGCTTTTTTTTATTGTTTTTAAATAAGTATTCTGAAAAGGAAAAATAAACAGATAAAAATAGATTCCGATGCTGATTAGAAAAATCCCAATTGCAACCAGAGCACTTGAGATATTATCAGATTCCATGACCTGCTTAAAGTCATTTAGATTTGCAGTCCCATAAATGAATGAAAAACCTGCAAAAATGATTATCAATGATACTGCTGCGGTAAGAAAAAATCTTATTAAATCATTTTTAATCATCAATATATCATTATTAAGTGATGAAACAAGCTGGAATATTACAGCAGTAAAAATTCCAAAACTAACAAATGTCATTATGAAATTATTCGAAAGAGCTAAAAAACAGACCAGACCTGCAGTAAATAAAAGCATTATCAGTAATTTTATAAAATGATTTTTTTCAAAATTATATATTGAGATAAAAATCAGTAAATTTAAGACACTGAAAAGCATGATGCTTATTTCTATTGCCTCCAAAAACCCGAAGCTGAAAAGAAAGCTTGTATAAATTCCTGATTTCAAAAATGTAAAGATATTTAAGAACAATGCCACAATTATAGATGCTGCTGACAAAAATATCATGAATATTTTCAGCTCTTTTCTTTTTGATAAAGCAAAAAAAAGTGATATTAGGATTACAAAAAAAATGACTGCAATACTGTAAAAAGGCCATAATTTGATTGTGCCGATAAAATCACTGATTATTGACAATTTTGTCGTCTCCCCACCAATCTGTTTTTTCTATTTTAAATAGTTTGTAATCTGCGAATTCAATATTATTGATATTCCCGTATACCTGGTTTTGTTTTGAATATTTATAAAAAACTATGGAAAATAATAATAAATAAATCACTATTGCACTAAAAATTACAAAAATTTTATCCCATACGGGTTCCTGGTATAAAAATTCTGCGAAACTAAAGAAATTAATAATCCCTGCGACAAACATTATTTGCATTGAAATTACGGTAGATAAAAAATTTTTATAATAAGATATTCCAAATAAGCCCAATACAAAAAGAAAGAAACTAAAATAATTTATAATTTGTAGATTCAATTTTTGTTACCTTTATCCAAAATATTTATAAACCATAAAACTGTTATTGCTATAACAGAAATCAAAACCATGACAGTTACAGAATAATTATTCCCGATTTCCGAAATTATACCCGGAAAACTGACTATTGTTATATTTGTTACCTGATTGTAATTCCTTACATGGCTTAAAGTATAAAAATAAAATAGATACCCAAGCCCACCACAAAAAATAATGGATAATGCAAGGTTTATAATCCTTTTTACGGGTTTACCCATTTTTTTGATTTTGTTTCCTGTGGTTTGTCCCATCACTTTCATATCGCTGAAACTGCTAAGGTAAAGCATTACAAAAAAAGCAACCATTATCATTCCTATAATGATAAAAGTGGGACCTGTAAAAAATAAAAAGCTTAAAATTCCAAAAGACAGGAACATCAAAAACAGGAAAACTAGTTTTCTTTGCAAATCTCTTAAAACAAGAGATAAAAGACCAAATAAAAAAATCAGCCACATGAAAAAGTAGTTAATAATTTCAAGTAAAAATTTACCATTCATAATTACTTTAACCAAAAATCTCTGATTGTATAATCAGCCTGTTTTATTAAATCCATCTTCTCAAGCTTAAAAGATTCAATATCACTGTCTGCAAGCTGGTGCCGGTATGTCATTTCTATGGCATCCAGGTCACAGAATTCGACACAATTTCCACAAAATATGCATGTACTCAAATCAAGATAAAATTCATCTAAAAATTCCTTCCCGTTTTCATCCTGGGCTTTTTTAACCCCAATACATTTCTGTGGGCAAATTTTTTCACAAATTCCACAACCGTTACAGATAATTTCGAGGGTGTCCAGATTCAGTTTTAAGCGTGGGATACCCCTGCTGTTTTCCGGAATGATTATTTTTTCCCTGGGATAAATTACAGTTCCGGGTTTTCTGAACATATTCCCGAAACTTGTAAAAAAATCTCTAACTACAGGTCTCATTTTTAACGCACCTTTTCAAATCAAAAACAACAAATATTGAATATTAATACTTTGTTTATATAATTTTATAAACATTTCTAAGAATAAAAAACAAAAAAGTTATTATAAAGTTAACCGCTGCCACAGGCATCAGAAATTTCCAGTTGATACTGATTAGATAGTAATAATTATCTAATTTTGGTGTTGCTTTATCCAGCAAAATCAAAATTATGAAAATTATATAAAATTTTAAAACTATGACAATTCCGCCATTCAGGAAATATATATTTTGCCACCCGCCTAAATAAAAAATATTTATCAGCATTATCAGAAAAAATAAAATACTGTAGTATGATAACCTTGCTATAAGTCTTCCTATTCCATCTCCCTCTTTTTCTGTATTTTCAGAAAAAAGGATTGGATTCTTTCCGGTTATCCCCAACAATTTCATCTGCAGCAATGCAGATGCAAATACGATTATAAAGCCCAGAGGCTGATAAATTATATTCCAGTATTGATATTGAAAATTGACAATATCTTTAAGACTTAAAGTTTTATTAATAAGTACAATGCTGACAGAACAAAACAGTAATGGCAAAAAAAACGTGAAAATAATTCCTGTTTTTTTAATAACATTACTCAATACCAGATTATATGACGTATTGAAAGAATTAATAAGGTTTAAAAATAATATAATAATAAAAAAAAGAAAACCAATGAGAAGGCTGAAATCTATATCCACCAGGATCAAATTGGATGATATGGGTATAACTGTCCAGATTAAAAATGAAAATAAGAAAATAAAAAATTCCCAGATATTTAATTTGTAATCTTTTGATAAATATTTAAATAGCCTTATGAATGGATAAGCAAGACCACCGGCTCTGGTTTCCAGATAGCCTCTCCGAAGTTCAACTCTGGCAGTCAGCTTATTACTCAGGAAAGAGCAAACATAAAAATTAATTCCCAGAATTATTATCAGATAAATTATTTTTTTAATGATTATACCCATTTATTTTAAACCAATCATACTTCCTGTAAAATTTCACCGCCACTAATATCCAGGCTTGCCATTATCAGTTCCATATCTTCAATTTTACTTATTTTCATTTTTAATCTGGACAGATTCAAACTGTTTCTTGAAGGCCCCATGATTGCGAAACTCATAATCCTGTTTCCTTTGATTTCAAAATAGATTTTAAAAACCCCGTGAGGACATTCAATATTTGATATCATAGGATTTAAATGTGCCCCGAAATCATTAAAGTTACTTAATTTTTTTATATGCTCTTCAGGCAGATCGCCCAAAATTTGCTCAATTATCCTCAATGACTGGTATATCTCTTTGAATCTTATCTGTACGCGTTCCAGGCAATCACCGAATCTTGCAGATGTTACCGTAAAGGATATGTCTTTGTACAAAAGCAGATTCCTGTTTTTTCTTATATCATATCTTATTCCCGAAGCCCTCAAATTGGGCCCTGTAACACCATACTTTAATACTGTTTCTTTATCAGCAATTCCAATATTTTTAAGCTTCGCGGTTACTATTGAATTGTCAAGGAGTAAAGTTTCTATTTTATTTATCTTTCCAGACAATACTACCATATTATCATTGATGCTCTTTAATTTTTCTTCATTGATATCTTTTTTAATTCCCCCGATTCTTATGAAATTGGGGCTTATTCTTGATCCTGTTATAAATTCTATAACTTTTAAAATTCTTTCTCTCTCGATAAGTGCAAAGTTGTATACTATTCCACATCCTAAAATTTTACTGATATTGGAAATAAAATAGATATGGGATGATATCCTGTAGAGTTCACTTAATAACATTCGAATATATTGAACTCTTCTTGACATTTTTAACTGCATAAGCTCTTCGATTCCCATACATAAGCATAGTTCCGGAAAAATACCAGAAACATAATCGAACCTGCCGATATAATTAATCAAGTCCGTTATTGATGAGTTATGATAAAAATCACTGCTGACTATTTTAGTTACATCTGTATCAAAATAAATCTTACCAATTACATTGTTATCTGTTGAAATATAAGTATCAAAGCTGTCAAGACCGTCAGGATATTGAGTATTTATAGTTATGTCACAACATTGATTTTTCAAATCGGATCTGTTTTTAAAAAATCGGCTATTCTCAAAAAAATTCCCGGCAGTGTCAACCACTTCATCATACTCAAGATTTATTTGAGCAATATCCTTTTGTAATAAAGGTATCTTTAATAATAATGAGAAATTATTTGCAACCGAGGATAAATTAACCAGCAAAAAAAATCCTTCATCTGAATTGATTTTATTTATACTATTCAATATCTGTATATTGAATTCACCATTGCCCGTTAACTCAGAAAGGACATCATGAAAGTTTTCTTTATTTATAATACACAGAATTTCCTGTCCAAGTCTTTTGATATCAGTAATTTTATTTTTCAGATAAAATTCTAAATTTTTTTCAAGCCTTTCTATAAAAACTATTTTGTGAGAAGAGTAAATTCCGTCAAAAAGTTCTTTTGCCATATTTATTAATCATTTACTATTTACTATTTAATATCCAGCAATCTTAATATTGCATAAATAAACGCTTCGGGTCTTGGAGGACAACCGGGAATATATATGTCAATATCTATCCTGTCACTAATATTTTTCAATATCATATAATTGTTGCAAAGCAGGTTTCTATCTACAACACACTTTCCAACAGCCATTACCCATTTTGGATCCCTCATTCTATTATAATATTCAATTATCCTTTCCTCACCAATACCGTTATAAAAACCTTGTATGACAAGCACATCGGCATCTTCGGGAAGACTTACAAAATTAACGCCGAATCTTGAAATATCATAGAGAGGTCCATTTGTAGCCAGAATCTCCTGTTTGCAGCATCCAAACCCTGCTATAAGGAAATTTAGATTGTTTTTAACCGGCGATCTCATCAAATAATCTTTGACTTTACTATATAAATCGAAATCAGGATTAATAAAAATATTATTTCAAATAAAAGCACGAGGCTGAAATCAAACTTAAAACCTGTTGCAAAATTTAACGTCAAAATTATAAGCAAAATAAATAAAATGCAGAAAATGAAAAAAATACCGAAAACAAAAAGATTTTTGGAAAGATTTATATCTTTTCTGTAATTATAGAGATTTACAGATTTCTCAAAGTCCTCTTTATTGCGGAGGTTAAATTTCTTATTATTTATTTTGTGAATAAAAATACGGGATATTAAAAAAAGTATGATAAAAATAAATACGATGAATAATGTAAAAATAACTATGGAATAAATATTGCTTATGTATAAATTTAATGATTCTTCCGGCATTTTTTTTGACTCTATGATAATTAACTTAAAACTTTATCACAATTATAAAGCTACTTCAAATTTTAATTAAATTAGTTTATGTTTCTATAAAAAAACATCAGGAATCTGTAATAATCATAATTATTGTTATAAATTAAAAATATTTATATAATTTAAGAAAATCGATTTTAAGAATAAATGCGACCTAGAAGACCCCTAAAAAATATAGAAACGATAAAAAACCTGGGAATTTTTTGCTGGTCTGTAATAGGACTTCTGATCATTGTTGCACTGTTCTTTTATATAGTCTACCTGATTAAGATAGCTGTTATTCCTTTACTGATAGCATTTGGAATCGCTTATTTTCTGACTCCGCTTGTACTGCTGCTTCAAAAAAAAATGAAAAGGGTATTTGCGGTTACAATAACTTACGTGATTTTTACGGGTTTGGTTTTTGTGATATTTTTCTTTATGATTCCAGTGATTACGGAACAATTCAGGGTATTTATCAGTAAATTTCCATTTTACTTAAATAACCTTGTAAGCCTTATAACAGTAAATCTCCGGAATAGTTCCATAATCCACAATCTTGAAAACATCATCGGAAAAGAAATAATATCTGCGGATCCAAATGTGGTTACCCAATATATAATAAACAGTTTAAATATGAAAGATATCAATTTTCTGCAGAGTATAACATCCTTCACAAAATCACTGGTAAACATACTTATAACATTTATAATAGGACCCATTCTGGGAATTTATGTTTTAAAAGACAGCAGCAGATTGAGGGATTTATTTGTCAAAGTTCTACCGCAAAGGTTTAAATCGCAGGCATCCATTATTATTGATAAGATAAGCAGGGTCAGCGGAAGATATATAAGAGGACAAATACTAATTTCCATAATTGTGGGTATCCTGTGTACAATAATTCTTTTGATTTTAGGAGTTGATTTTCCAATACTGCTTGGTTTTATCGCCGGAATTTTTAATCTTGTACCTTTCCTGGGTCCGATAATAGGTGCAGTACCTGCGGCACTTACAGCACTTTTCATTTCTCCAATCAAGGCACTGCTGGTTGTCATTCTGTTTATTGGAGTGCATCAGCTTGATAGTTATATAATTTCCCCGAATATTATGAAATTTCAGGTAGGAGTTCACCCGGCAATTGTAATTTTTTCTTTAATAGCAAGCGGCGCAGTCTTTGGCCCTATCGGCCTTTTGCTAGCTGTTCCTACGGTAGCGGTGTTCCAGGAGATATTAAAATATTATTTGATAGACCGGAAGAATACAGCATCCCTGTAAATGTCTTTTATTGGTTTACCTGTTTTCCGTGCCAGTTCGGCACAGGATTCAAATTCCGGAGAAATCGTAATTTCCCTGTCATTAAATTTGCCGATTTTTATTTTCACTTCTCCATAGGGGAGCTTAATCAGCTTTATTTCCCTGGACAGAGAAAGCCTTTTTATCTCTTCTACTCTTATTCCAAATGTAGTAGATTCCTTAAAAATTAATTTCATTATGTCCCCAAATATCTTTTGAGAGGTTCCGGGAATCAACACACATAACTTAAAAGCCTGCCTGTTTTTTTTCATAAAAACCGGTTCTACCCATGCATCTAAAACTTTTTCACTTAAAAGTTTTTCAAGCAGAAAAGACACCACTTCCGGGTTTGAGTCATCTATATTTGTTGCAATCAGTATTAAGTTTTCAAAATTAAGATTATTTTTTAAAGCAAACGCTTCAGTTGACCAGCTCAAATTCTCTTTTTCCGGAACAGAACCAATTATAAGCCTCAAGATATTAGGAGTTTTGGTATTGTGCTTTGAACCTGTCCCCATCCCTATCTTTTCGATTTTAATTTCAGGTATATCACCAAATTTTTTTGCAATAGCTTTTATTATGGCTGCGCCAGTTGGAGTTGTAACTTCAAAATCAAAATCTCCACCATACACAGGTATACCTTTCAATATTTCCAGAGTAGCAGGAGCAGGTATCGGAATCGTTCCATGTATTGTCTGCACCGTTCCCTTTCCCAGAGGTATCATCCTTGAATAAATCAAATTACTATCAGGGTTAAAATCCAATTTATCCAGACCTGAAGCAGTGGTGACAATATCGATTATTGAATCCAGAGCTCCGATTTCATGAAAATGTATGTTATCTAAGTCCACTTCATGCACTTTTGATTCAGCTTTTGCAATTTCTTCAAAAATTTTTAAGGATAGTTTAATTGTATTTTTATTGAGGGCGCTGTTTTCGATCAAAGATTTTATTTCTTTATAATTTCTGGAGGGTTGTTGGATCTTATTTTCGACAATAAAATGCGTAGCCGAGACTGAATTTATTTTTATTTTTTCAGTCCGTATATCATATCCCGAAATATTTATTTTTTTAAGCTGATTACTTATGTAAGAGATTTCTACTCCCATATCTATAAGGGCTCCCGCCATCATATCTCCGCTTATACCTGAAAAACAGTCGATATATAAAATTTTTTTCATATGATTCTCCATATATTATTTATAAATACCTGAGCCCTTGAACAAAAAGGCATGAGTATTTTATCAGCAACAGATAAGTCCCTTATTGCCGCACTGAAGGTAACTGACTCACTCTGGTGGCATAAACCGCTTCCCAGAAAATTTAAGACTTTGCCTAAAATCAACACAATGTCAATAAGTATTTGTCAAATTACTCATCATGCTTCTGGAAAAGATATTTAAAGCACTAAATCCCCAGATAAATATTAGAATTATTCCAACTACTGCAAAAACAATTGCAACAATACCTAAAATAAGACCGGCAATTGCCATACCTTTTCCCTTTGGGCTTGACTCGCCTTTCTCAATTTTTCTGTGTTCCAGCGCACCCGTAATTATGGCAGCAACAGCAGAACAGAAACCTAAAAAACCGCCTGCAATGGGAATACAGCCTATGACAATCCCAACAATACCTGTTACAAGAGAAACAATAGCCAATATGCCGGGTTTATCTTCCTTTCCAATAACTTCAGCTTTTACCTCTTCAGGTTTTGACTCTTCTGTTTTTACTGCCTCCATTTTTATTTCTTCGGGCTTTACTTCCTCAGGCTTAGGCATTTCCTGATTTTGCTCATCCATATATTATCTCCCCTTTTTGGTTTTTTCAGTATCCAATTTTTTTTATAAAGCTTTCATTGTTAATGTCAAAAATTTGGCGAACCTGTTCTCCAGTTAGACCTGCAGCAAGGGCAACCCTTTCCTGACTTCCTTTCTTGTAAAGATTATTATGGCTATGTGAGTCGCTGTTTATCAAAAATTTTACACCAGCCTGCGTTCCTATTCTAGCGATAACACCATTCGACAGGCAATGACCATTTCGGGAAGTGATTTCTATATAGACATCATTTTTTACTGCTGTTTGAGCTTCCTCCAGAGTAAGAATTCCCGGATGCGCCAGGATATCCACATATTTTGAATTTACAGCTTCCCAATTGGTTTGTGGTTCAACATTTTCAATAAGACTTTCACCATGAACAGTCACAAATTTCGCTCCCAGATCCTTCGCATATATGGACATTTCATTGATGCTTTTTACAGGAATATTTGTAAGTTCTACTCCTGGAATTGCTAAAATATCCCAGTATTTCCGGGCCAAATTACAATCCTTTGTAACCATTTTTATTATCTCATCAATATTGCTGTAGCTGGCGTGATCCGTTATTCCAATGCACTTATAGCCTTCAGCATATGCAAATCTTATAATTTCAATTGGGCTATTCTCACCATCAGATAGAAAAGTATGTACGTGAAAATCATAAGTCATTTAATTTTATCCTTCCCCAATATTCAATTCTAAGTGATAAATTATCATTAATTAGAGGTCAAAATAATTTTACCAGTATAATTTATAAAAAACTATAAATTACTTAGAGATAATAAAAATCATCCCCAACAAATCTGATAATTTTCCTGATAAAAAGAAAAATTACTTTTTATCTTATTTAATATAATATAATTAGGCTTTGATCAATAATTGTCAATTAAGCGAATTTATAATTTAGTTATTTTAAAATAGTGTTTAATGGGAAAATTATCAGATTTGTTGATGATTTGAAATTTAATATTTATATAAAAATTATCAATTTAATGTTATCCAATGTTAAATTTTATAATTATGTTTAATTCAATAATAAACAAGATAGGAGCTTCGGTCTGTCATCAGCTTCCCCAGAGAACCCTGTTAATTGGCAGGCTTTTAATGCCTTTATGTGCAAGATGCGATGGTATTTATTTTGGTTTTTTAGTCTCAGCAATAATTCTTTTTATAATGTTCAGAAAAAGAGAAAGCGGCATTCCACCTTTGTATGTAATAATAATTCTTGCACTTTTTATTATTTCTACAATCATTGACGGCCTGATATCAAACTTTTTTCCCGCTCACACAAATAATTATTTAAGATTCATTACAGGATTTTTAAGCGGTTCGTCAGTCATGGTTTTTTTGTACCCTGTTTTTGTTTCTCAATATTTCAGGGAATCCGTAAACATAAAAATATTCTCAAAGCCACTGAAGTTCATCATCTTTATTTTTATAAACCTGGTTTTTATTGTTATTGCTCTTGCAGATGTAAACTTTCTTAATTATTTTTTCTATTACTTATCTTCAGCAGCAGTAATATTCACTTTTTACTTTATAAACTTCGTTGTTATCTTGCTGATACCGGTATTTTCACAAAAGGCAGAAAGACTTTTTACAAAATTTCTTGTTTTGCCTTCAATAATTTCAATAATATTGACAGTTTGCGAGTTATTTATATTTTATAAATTTCATCTATTTGTAAAGCATTTATTTAACAGCTGAAAAGCCTGGTGATTTTTAACAATTCATATATGCCAGCCGTCAAATAAAAAAAATCAGGACAAGATCAGGGGCAAATTAATTTGACACCAATTACAATAAATGATAATTTCTCTATTTGATACAAAAGATATTGATTATAAAAAACTGAAAACGGGAAGAAAATGCAAAAATTCAAAAAATATATCTATTTTGATCACGCAGCAACAACTCACGTATTACCTGAAGTGGCTGCAGAAATAAATGATTGTTTTATAAAATTTTATGGAAATGCTTCTGAACCACATCTTCCGGGCAGAAAAGCAAAAGAAATAATGGAAAATGCGAGAGAATCCATAGCCGGAGCATTGGGTGCAAGTTCCTCTGAAATTATTTTTACCAGCGGTGGAACAGAGAGCGATAACCTGGCTTTATTTGGAATCGCAGAAGCTCACCAAAAAAAAGGAAATCATATAATCACTTCAAAAATCGAACATCCGGCTATAACTATGCCTCTTAAGCAACTGGCAAAAAAAGGTTTCCGAATAACTTATATACCTGTGGACAGAATGGGTATTATTGATCCCGAAGATATCAAAAAAGCACTTACCAAAGATACGATTCTTGTTTCAATAATGCATGCAAACAATATTGTAGGGACAATACAGCCAATCGGTGAAATCGGAAAAATTTTAAGAGAAAAAAATATAATTTTTCATACTGATGCCGTTCAAAGTTTTTGCAGTGCCGAAACCAGGGTTGATGACCTTGGAGTAGATCTTCTTTCAATATCCGGACACAAAATTTATGGTCCAAAGGGTGTGGGTGCTCTATATATAAGAAAGGGGACTAAAATAATTCCTTATATCTTTGGCGGTGGTCAGGAAAAAGGCAGGAGGTCGGGAACAGAAAATATTCCAGGTATAGCAGGACTGGCAAAAGCAGCAGAAATTGGACAAAAAGGACTGCAAACCAAAATTAAAAAAATAACAAAGATGAGAAATTACTTAAAAGATGAACTGCTTTCACGAATTGATGAAGCCAAATTCAATGGACATCCTGAAAAGAGACTTCCGGGGAATTGTAATTTTTCATTTAAATATATCGAAGGTGAAGCAATTGTGCTGAAATTGGATTATGCCGGGATTGCAGCTTCAAGCGGTTCCGCATGTTCCTCTTCTTCAATGAAACCTTCCTACACATTGGTTTCTATGGGTTTATCAAACGAAGAAGCTTTTGGATCGCTAAGGATTACTCTGGGGTTTGAAAACACTATAGAAGAGATCGATTATTTTTTGGAAGTAATTGAAAAAACAATTAAAGACCTTAGGAGAATCTCACCTTTGTATAAAAAATAAAAATTGCAGCAAGTAAACGTGACGATAAAGAATTTTTAACTTTCAAATAATGGAACTGGAGGAAATATGTCATTAACAAAGCAAGAAGTGCTTGATGCACTTTCTGAAGTATACGATCCTGAAATACCTATTAACATCGTAGATATGGGATTGATATATAAAGTTGATATTGACAGTAACAACAACATAGAAGTAGACATGACAATGACTGCCAGAGGCTGCCCAATGCATACTCTTATGTTAAAACAAGCAAAGGACAGGCTCGAAAAAATAAAAGGTGCAGGTACTGTCAAAGTTAACCTCGTCTGGAATCCACCCTGGTCGCCTGATATGATCTCACAGAAAATAAAAGACCAGCTCCAGAAAAATGACTGAAAAAAATCAAAGATAATGTAATTAAAATAAAAACTCGTGAAAGGATTTGGAACGGGCAATATCAGGCTTTATTGTGCACAAATTAATCCTGTTGTAGGTGATTTTAAAAGTAATTATGAAATTATAGCAACACATTTGGAACGGGCAAAAAGGAATGGTGTTGATATCATCGCCTATCCTGAATTATGCCTTACTGGTTACCCTCCCGAAGATCTTGTTTTAAAGCCTGCATTTATTGAAGAAAACCTGCAATATCTCGACAAAATAAAAAAAATAACCGGTGGAATAACTGTAATACTGGGTTTTGTTAATAAGGATTTTGAAATTTATAATTCTGCAGCCATCATTCATAACAAAAAGGTTGTATCTATATATAATAAGCAATATTTACCCAATTATTCGGTTTTTGATGAAGAGAGATATTTCCAGAAAGGTTCTTCCAGTAATGTTTATAAAATTAAAGGCAACCTAATCGGTGTAAATATCTGTGAAGATATTTATTATTCGTCGGGACCTGCTAAGTTACAGGCCATATCAGGCGGGGCAGGTCTTATAATAAACATATCCGCTTCACCCTATCATTCAGGAAAAATCCAGGAAAGGGAAAAAATCTTGTTTACCCGTGCTGTGGATAACAGGGTAAATATTTTATATGTGAATATAGTCGGAGGCCAGGATGAACTGGTCTTTGATGGAAACAGCCTTATAATGAATGAAAAAGGTGACATACTTGTAAGGGCCAAACCATTTGAAGAAGATTATTTTATTTATGATCTTAATACCGATGAGGTAGAATTCACCCGATTGCAGGATTCAAAATTCAAGAATCAAAGAGATAAAATACGTGAGGAAAATACAATTGTCCCCGTTATAACTATAGAAACAGAAGAGTCTAACAAAAACGCGGGAAAAAATAAAAATAAATCCGGCCCTGAAAATAATTCAGGGATTTTAAATGGAAATAATACTTTTACAAAGACGTTCGATAGATATAAAGAACTTATATCATGCAGAGAAGAAGAAATATTAAAAGCATTGGTGCTTGGCACAAGGGATTATATACAAAAAAACAAATTTAAAAAAGTCGTTATTGGTTTGAGCGGCGGAGTGGATTCCTCCTTTACAGCAGTAATTGCATCGCTTGCAATTGACAGTCAGAATGTAACCGGGGTAATTATGCCGTCAATGTATTCCTCGAAAGGAAGCATTGAAGATTCGGAAGCTCTTGCAGATAAGATAGGGATAAAAACTATAATAATTCCAATAAGTAAAATATATGACAGCTATCTGGTTAATTTAAATGAAATATTTAAAAACAGCGGAATAAATATTACAAAAGAAAATCTTCAGGCAAGGATAAGGGGCAATATACTTATGAGTCTTTCCAATGAAAATGGATGGCTTGTTCTTGCAACAGGGAACAAAAGCGAAATAAGCGTCGGCTACTGCACATTATATGGAGATATGGTTGGAGGATTTTCACCCATTAAGGATATTTACAAAACAATGGTTTACAAAATTTGTAATTTTATAAATAAAAAATATTCCAATATAATCCCGGACCTGATTTTAAAAAAAGTCCCATCTGCCGAACTCAAACCTGATCAAACAGATCAGGACAAACTGCCTCCATATGAACTGCTTGACAGTATTTTATCCTTAATGGGTGAAAATCCTCCAACCATATCTCCATATAATGTGCAGTATTTTAAAAGCTTATATAGAAGAAGAAAAGGATTATAGAGAAATAGTTCAAATGGGTTATGAAGAAAAAATGGTAAAAGAAATCATTAATATGGTAGATTTTAATGAATATAAGAGAAGACAGGGTTCTCCCGGTATAAAAATAACTCAAAGAGCTTTTGGAAAAGACAGAAGATATCCAATAACCAATGGGTTTAAGTTAAGATAACCTGATTATGGTTATTGCAAGAAAAACTACCAAGCCTATCGAAGCTATGATATATAATAAATGTAATTTATTTTTAAATTAAGCAGTTGCAAGATGCTGAAGATTGCAGTCTTATCACAAAATAAAGACAATATAGTTTTAATTACAAAATTATTAACTCAGAATAATTTTGAATCCCGGCATGCAGATTCTATTGAAAAAATCGGATATAGCCTTGAAAAAGCAAAATTATGTATCCTGGACATCTGTAAAGGGAATTTCGAAAAAGAGACTTACTACCTGGAAATATTTAAAAAAATCAGCCTGACTGATATTCCAAAACTTCTGCTTTTAACGGAACTTCAATCCAAAAACCTTTCCGGTATTAAAACAAAATTCGACGACCTCCTTTTTTTTACGCAACTTGAAAAGGAACTTATTGTGAGAATCAACTTCATTCTTTCAAATTCAAAGATCTTAATACCCAGAAATAGCCTTGTTGTTAAAGAATTAATATTAGATCTGGAAAAATATGAACTTACCATAAAAGGTCTGCCAATAGAACTGACTTTTAAAGAATATGAACTTTTAAAGATCCTGATTGAAAATCAGAATAAAGTCTTTTCAAGAAGTAAACTTCTTTCAACGGTTTGGGGCTACAATTTTTATGGGGGCAGCAGAACTGTTGATGTTCATATGCGAAGGTTAAGGACAAAAATCACAAGTCCTTATGACCAGATGCTAAAAACCATAAGAAATGTTGGATATATGTTCTCTCCAAAAATTTAACACAGAATTAACATTAATGTAACTTAAAAGCAACAAAAATATGGTATAAATACATTTATAAATTATCCTCAAAAATAATTTTAATTTTTTGAAATTTATTTAATAAAACTTTAAGAAACCAAGAAAGAAGGAGTTTGAAATGGCAAAAAGTGATGAAATGAAGGAATTTGTATTAAAGAAAGCTCATGACAATAATATAAAGTTTATAAGATTCTGGTTTACAGATGTTCAGGGTACATAATTTTGTTTTACAATTACACTGGAAGAACTTGAAGGAGCTCTTTCTGAAGGAATGGGTTTTGACGGATCTTCCATCGAAGGATTTTCAAGAATTGAAGAAAGCGATGTTATTGCAATGCCTGACCCCAATACTTTCCAAATCCTGCCATGGAGTCCATCTGAAAATGGCATAGCACGAATGTTTTGTGACATTTTAGAGCCAAACGGTTCGCACTTTGAGGGCGATCCCAGATGGGTTCTCAAAAGAGCTTTAAAAAAATCAAGCGATCTTGGTTACACTTATTATGTCGGACCCGAACTTGAATATTTTTATTTTAAATCGGACAAAGATACCGAAACTCTTGATAAAGGGGGCTATTTTGATCTTACCACTCTGGATATGGCAAGTGAGCTGAGAAGAGATTCCATTCTTTTTCTGGAAGCAATGGGAATAGGGGTCGAATATGCTCATCATGAAGTTGCACCCTCACAGCACGAAATTGACTTAAGATATACAGATGCGCTGACTATGGCTGACAATGCAATGACTTACCGCATGGTGGTAAAAGAAGTTGCCACAAGACATGGAGTTTATGCTTCATTCATGCCCAAACCTATTTTTGGACAGAATGGCAGTGGTATGCACACTCATCAATCCTTGTTTAAGGGCAATAAGAATGTCTTTTTTGACCCTGATGACAAATATAATCTGTCAAAGGAAGCCAAATGCTTCATCGCAGGCCTTCTTAAACATTCGAAAGAAATAGTTGCAGTTACAAATCAGTGGGTTAATTCATACAAAAGACTGGTGCCCGGATATGAGGCACCCGTTTATATTTCCTGGGCAAGAAGAAACAGGTCCACAATGGTTAGAGTTCCAATGTACAAACCGGGTAAGGAAAAGGCAACAAGAGTTGAATTCAGGTGTCCTGATCCTGCATGCAATCCATATCTTGCTTTCAGCCTTATGCTTGCTGCCGGCCTTGAAGGTATAAAAAACAATTATAAATTATCAGATCCCGTAGAAGAAAATATCTTCGAATGGGATGCCGCTAAAAGAGCGGAGGCCGGAATCGATACTTTACCTGATAACCTTTATGAAGCAGTAAAATATCTGGAAAACAGCAAATTGGCAAGAGAAACTCTTGGTGAGCATGTATTTACAAAATTTATTGAAAACAAAAAAATTGAATGGGATAGATACAGAACCTATGTCACCAACTATGAGACAAACAGTTATCTGCCTATTCTTTAATTAAGAACTTATCTTTGTCTTTAAGCAAGAAAAGCGTCATATTCTTTTTGGATTTCAACAGGGACAAGTGAGTTGGTCCTGGTTTTTAATTTTCCGGCTTTCTGGACTGACATTGCCTGAAACAATAAAGCCTTTTCCATTAAAAGGGGTAAGCAGTGATAAAAAATCTTTGAAGGATATAAGCTATTCGGCACAAGTGCCCTTGTCAACATCCTTTGCCGACTCAAAAAAAGCGATAAATTCCTTTACTAAAATTTTGCCGGAAATAACTGCCTCAACCAGTTTTATCTGTTTCTCATTATAACCCTTTAAAAAATAATTTTTTATTCATTGGCAGGCATAAAAGAAACTACTGTTTGTCTTCTTTAAGTCATGGATGAAAAAGAGATTTTATTAAACCAGCTCAAGTAAAAGCCCAAGACCTATACAAAATAACCCTGCAAGAATCATTTTGACTATACTGATTATCAGGTTTCTCTTTGATACTTTACCAAGGAACAACCCTAAACCAATAAGAATTAAAAAGGCAAGGGATGCGCTTATATAATAACAAATATTAATTGCAATAAATTTTCCAAAAAAGAAGGGCAGAAGAGGAATAAATGCAGTAACTCCTGCAGATAACCCATTTACGGCTGCCAGAACCCTCGAAGCAAAATCCTGAGCCCTGGATATTATTGTACCGTCCAAAATATGAAGTGTCGATTTCTCTAGATCCTTGATTTCTTTGGATCTTTCTGCACTTTCACTGATAAAAGCACTGAATGCTCCGGAAACAAACAGAGATATGGAAACTGCAGAGCCGGAAATTATAACATGTTTATAATCCTGAGATCTGATAATATAATTACCAATTAATACTCCAATTATGGTAATTGCGCCATCAAAACTATTTATAGTAAAATATCTTCTGATAACCTGCAGTATGTGTGCGATTTTATTATAGGTTATTATTTTTTGCTTATAATCATCAAAAAAATTTTTTATTCTAATAAACATATAATCAACTACATTAAATTATCTTTTAGACAAGCTGTGTTTTAATGCTCAAGCACAAATTTATATATTGCTTCCGCAACACCATCATCATCATTACTGCCTACTACTGCATCTGCAGCACTTTTCACTATGCCTGGCGCATTTCCCATTGCCACACCAAAACCTGCGAACTGTATAATACCCATATCGCTTTCGCTGTCCCCAATACTCATGACGTATTCCTTATCAATATTATATATCTTAAGAACTTTTTTTATAGCCGAAACCTTGCCTGCCTCTTTACTTAAAACATTCAAAAAATTTGGCCCTCCCCTTCTCACTTTAACATCATTATTAATATTATCCATTAATATTTCATTAAAATTATCTTCTTCATTGACTGTTGCAACAAACATTAGCGAACTTTTTATAATATCTTCATCCAGTAAATTATCAATTTTAATCATTAAATCTCCCGTTTCAATTATATATCTGAAGCTGTCATGAAATTTTTCATAATATACGAAACCATCAAGACAGCAAATTGCGATGCCCTTATCAAAATTACGGCCAAGATTTACGATATTTATTAAGGAT
The DNA here is from genome assembly GCA_023380915.1 of Actinomycetota bacterium. The sequence goes on from JAMCSM010000085.1 coordinate 30,068, forward strand.
TCCCTCGGAATTGGAAAAGATAAAATTGGATTTAAATTCCTGTCAATTATTACAGACCCCCCGGATGCTATCTGCAGATCTATCAATCCGAGTTCTTTCACCAATTTCCCGACCGAATAAATAGTTTTGCCGGTTGTTAATATCACTCTTATGCCATTCTCGAGGCAACAAAGAATTGCTTCTTTATTTTTGGTACTTATCTGGGATTTTGAATTAAATAATGTCCCGTCAAGATCTATTGCTACAAGTTTTATCAAATCCAGTTCCTTTTTTCTTAAAATTTTATTTAAAAATACTAGATAAAAATTAATAGTCTCCAGAGAATATTTCCAGAGACTATTAATAATATAAATCACATGATAAAATTTTTAGATTTTTCTATACCTTTGTCCTTGCCTTAAGTTCCAAATCTTTAAAAAGCAGGGCGTTATCTTTCAAATATTTTATTGTATTAATAACAATGGGTATTAAATTCATAATTTTATAACTATCCATATCTTTGCATATATCCTGCTGATATAATTTATATTTGTCTCTTTCAATAATCTTATAAACAAGATCTGCATTAACATTATTGCTGCTCAATATTTTGTTTATTGTAACAAACCAGGAAAGCAGGTCTTCATTTTTCGTTATTTTTTGAATTATATTAAACAGTGATGTAAAATCATCAACTGCTATTATCGAATTCAATACATTATCACTACTCATATTCAGATTTTCATTCCTTTCATAACTTTCTTAAATTAGGTTCTTCTACT
>JAMCSM010000086.1 GCA_023380915.1 Actinomycetota bacterium
AGATTTGAGTGTTAAAATTAGATTGACAAGAAAGGGAGCAACAAAACAGCCTTTCTACAGAATTGTTGTAGCGGACAGCAGATTCCCAAGGGATGGAAGGTTCATTGAAAACATCGGAACTTATAATCCAAAAAGTGACCCATCTGCAATTGAGCTTGATAAAAAGAAAGCAGTTGACTGGTTAAATAAAGGAGCTATCCCTACTGGAACAGTAAAAAAGATCTTTGAGATTGTTAATTTAAAAGGTGAAAGTTCAAAGTAAATACAACTGGAGGTAAATGGTGAAAGAATTACTGGAGTACATGGTAAAGGAACTTGTAGATAATCCAAATGATGTAGAGATTACCGAAGAACCAGAAGGGGATAAAACAGTTATATTTAAACTCAAAGTTTCTGAAAATGATTTAGGTAAAGTTATCGGGAAAAAAGGCAGAACTGCAAATGCCCTCAGAGTTATCATGAGAGCTGCATCTGCTAAAAGAGGAAAATCCTCCATCGTTAAAATAATTGATTGATAAACAAATTATTTTTCATATTCCTGATAGATTGATGTTTGAAAAAAAAAATGATTTAAGATTAGTTGGGATAATTGGTAAACCTCACGGACTGCGCGGGGAAGTAATTTTAAAATTTATTACCGATTATCCCTATTGTTGTGAAAAGGGCACTATTTTTTACCTTGATAAGGATAGGAAGGAATCTCTTGAAGTCCAGGAAATTAAGAATATTGATGTAAAGATAAAAAATTCAGCCATAGTAAAATTTAAAAATATTGAAAACAGAAATTGTGCTGAAAAAATAAGGGGCTTTAATTTATTCAGAGATGAGATGGCTTCACCTGTTTTAGTGGAAGATGAATTCTGGATTGACGATCTTATAGGATGCAAAGTTTATACGGAAGATGGTTTATATATCGGAACCGTTGCTGATATTGTGAAAAATATCGCAAATGATAACATTTTAATAAAAAGGGATTCAAACAGCATAAACATAAAAGGAATTGGCGAAAACGAGTTTTTTATTCCGCTGATTGATGATTACATAAAATCAATAAAACCTGAAGAAAAAAAGATTTTACTTAAAAAGATACCCGAGTATATTTAGGAAGCATTTCCAATTTCGTGATAGGGATAAAAGTAAGACTACAAGAATCAGGCTGGGTGTTTCGAAAACACGCAAGCTTTGCCCCAGCGAGTCAAAGCTTGCTCGGATTCAGGCTTCGCTCTCCTCTTTATAGAGGAACCTTGCCCGCTCAGCCTTCATACGGTTTTCTCAATCACCCAGTCTGATCCAATAATTTGTTTGCAATCACGAAAAAAAGAAATGCTAACATATATTTAGTTTTTTAAAGATGAATAATCAGTTCCCTTTAAACGATTTATTTTGATGAATTGTTTTTAAAATTAAATTTGAGATTTTACGAATTTAATCCCTTTAGGTGGTTTTATATCACGGCAAATAAATTTTTATTAAAAATTTTTATTAAATTAAGATTGGAATTTTCTTAAAATGATTATCGATGTTGTTACAATTTTTCCTCAATTATTTTTTGAATTTAAAAATTATGGTGTAATCAGGGAAGCTTTTGCAAAAAATATTGCAGACTTGAACATATACAATCTCAGGGATTTTACCAAAGACAGGCATAAAAAGGTTGATGACAAGCCTTATGGCGGAGGATACGGCATGGTTATGATGGTTCAGCCTTTTTATGATGCCGTTAAATTCATAAAGGAAAAAAACAAACAGGAAAACTTGCAGCAGCAAAAAGTAGTACTGCTTACTCCAAGGGGAGAAAAGCTAACCCAGAACAAACTTAAATATTTTTCCGGTCTTGAAAATATAATTTTTCTTTGCGGCAGATACGAGGGTGTTGATGAAAGAGTCAGTGAAGCTGTAGCTGATATCGAGATATCCATAGGAGATTACATATTAACCGGCGGTGAATTGCCTGCAATGGTAATAATTGACGGTATTTTAAGGCTTCTTCCCGGAGTTGTGCACAGCATGGACTCAATCAAAGTAGAATCCTTTGAGGATAACTTACTTGAATATCCGCAATATACCAGGCCTCCCGACTTTATGGGGTTTAAAGTACCTGAAGTACTGATTTCAGGAAATCACAGTGAAATTAAAAAATGGAGGGATGAAAAATCGCTTGAAATAACCGGAAAAAGAAGACCTGATTTATTTGACAAAACCCGATAAATTATTTATAGTTTGAAGGTTATTTTTTTAATAATTTAAAATTATGGTTAATATTTTTTGGAGTGCAAAATGAATAATCTGGAAAAAGTTGAAAGCAAATACTACAGAAGCGATATACCTGAATTCAAGCCGGGAGACAAGGTAAAGGTTAATATAAGAATTAGTGAGGAAAATAAGGAAAGAATTCAAACATTTCAGGGCATAGTAATTAACAGGCAAAGCAGCGGTCTTAATGAAACCTTTACGGTAAGAAAAATATCCTTTAATGTAGGGGTTGAAAGAACCTTTTTAATTAACTCTCCGGTTATTGCCTCCATTGAAAAAGTAAATACCGGAATTGTCAGAAGAGCGAAGCTATATTACCTTAGAGATAAAATTGGCAAGAAATCCAGGGTAAAAATAGAAGAATAATAAAACCTGATCTAATAAATTAATTTTAAATTTGCCCATGGGCAAGCATGCAGCTCCCTCAAAATCAAATAAAAGTTTTGGACGAGAATTCCTTTCATATGTTATTGTAATATTTTGTGCCGCATTAATATCCATATTGTTTAGAATATTTTTGTTTGAACCGTTTATTGTTCCTTCAGCTTCCATGGAAACAACTCTGATGGTACAGGATAAGGTAATAGTTAATAAGATTTCATATAAATTTACAGGTATTAAAAGAGGAGACATTATTGTTTTTCATTCCCCCGTAACCGAGGGTAAGGATCTTGTAAAAAGAGCTATTGCTTTTGAGGGTGAAACAATAAGCTTAAGTACGGACGGTGTTATTTATATAAACGGCAAACCTATTGATAAAGACTATTATACAGGTAAAGCTCCTCCAAAATATACCGGGCAGACTTTTAAAATAGGGAAAAATGAAATATTTGTAATGGGAGACAACAGGGATGACAGTTACGACAGCAGATATTTCGGGCCCATTGAAAAAACTGAAGTTTTTGGCAAGGTTTTAATGATTTACTGGCCGCCGTCAAGAATAAAATTTGTAAGATAGAAAATAGTTTTATCATAAATTAACGCATGTCTGCAAACAACTCAATAACCGGAAGATTTGGTGAAAAGATAGCTGTAAATTATCTTGAAAATCTGGGTTATAAAATTATTCATAAAAATTATAAATGCAGATTCGGTGAAATTGATTTAATTGCAGCAGGAAAAGAAGAAATAATTTTTATAGAAGTTAAAACAAGAAAAAATTTAAATTACGGATATCCTTTTGAAGTTGTGACCGATAGCAAATTAGAAAAAATCAGGCAAACGTCGCAGCATTTCTTGTTAAATAATGTTTGTGATTATAAGAATAACTGCTGTTTGAGATTCGACGTAATTTCAATTATGTTGTCGGATGAACTGGCAGGTGCAGTTCTTGCAGAAGATGAAGCAAACCCTATGATCATCAGCAAATTAAAAAAGAATGTTGATTACAGCCTTGAGCACATTCAGGATATATAGTTAATCTTAAAATAAGCATTTCCTTTTTCGTGATAGGGACAAAAGTAAGGCTGCAAGAATCAAGGCTGGGTGTTTCGAAAACACGCAAGCTTTGCCCCAGCGAGTCAAAGCTTGCTCGGATTCAGGCTTCGCTCTCCTCTTTACAGAGGAACCTTGCCCGCTCAGCCTTCATACGGTTTTCTCAAACACCCAGCCTGATTTAATAATTTGTTTGCAATCACAAAAAAGGAAATGCTAACTATCTTAAAACTCAGTTCAAATCTCTGCCAAAAAATTTTTTAAAAAAGTTAATTTTTTTTCTTAAAATTGGTAAAATAGTCTAAGGTTGTTGGCCTTGTTACAAAGTAGTTATAAATTATAACTTTTTTAACAACAATAATTTGTATTGCAAATTATAAGAGAAAGGAGACTTTAAATTGAGTTTCCAGATTCCTAAGGAAAATTACACCGGCATCACAAACACTTTAATTCTTGGAAAAAACAATTCAGAAATATTAATCGGCGGAGAAAAAGCTCTGCCATTTTTTAATTTTGAAGGTGAGATTCCAAATAAGCCCATAGTTGCCATGGATGTTTATGATTTTGCGCCTGAAAACTGGCCTCAGGCTTTACTTAAATATTACAGCGATGTCTTAGATGATCCAATAAAGTGGGCAAGAAAATGCATTGACCAGTATGGAGCGCAAGCCATTTGTCTGCATCTTAGCGGTATTAATCCTGATATAAATAAGCTTTCAGCACAGGATGCTGCTGAACTTACCAGAAATTTAAGAGAAGCTATTGATAAACCATTAATTATTTATGGCGACGGACCTCTTGAAGTTATAGCGGAAGTGATGAAAAAAGTATCGGAAAAAAATGAAAATTCCAATATTCTTCTGGGATGGGTTGAAGATGATAATTACAAAACTCTGGCTGCTTCAGCCATCGGATATAAAAATAATATTATTGCCCTTGACCCTCTTGATGTAAATATTGCCAAGCAGCTAAATATACTTCTGACACAACTTGGCCTTCCTGCTGACAGAATTTGCATGGATCCCTCAAGCTCATCCCTGGGATATGGAATTGAGTACTGTTTTTCAGCCATGGAAAGGCTGAAGGTGGCAGCACTGCTGCAGGATGATAAGATGACCCAAATGCCCATAATCAATAATATTGCTGCTGAAATATGGAAAGCTAAAGAAGCAAAGGAAAGCGAAAGCAATTACCCTGAATGGGGCGATGCAGAGGAAAGAGGAATAAACTGGGAAACCATTTCAGCCATGTGCATGCTTCTTTCAGGTTCAAATATTGTAACCATGAGGCATCCCAAAGCTGTAAGTCTTATAAAGGAAGTTATTTCTGAATTGTTATGAAGAACTTATTATAAAAGTTAAAATAAATCAGGAGTTAGATATAAATTATTATCAATTTTTATTATTTTAAGCGAAAAATATCTTTTAAAAAAGGAAGGCATAATTAAAAATGAGTGCAAACAAAAATAATAAGGAAGTTAGCCGGATTTCCGATGACAGAGCTGTTTGCAGTTTGCTTGAGAACATGCAGGAAGAGATAAGCACCATATTTTCCCGTTCACAGATGTTAAAATCATGCCCCATAGGTTCTGCGATTTCAGGAATATGCTGCAAGAACTGTGCCATGGGTCCATGCAGAGTTATGGAAGATAAAACCGGATTGTGCGGGGCAACACAGGGAACTATTGCAGCAAGAAATCTTGGACGCCATATTGCTGCAGGCGCTGCTGCCCATTCTGATCATGGCAGGGATATGGCAATCCTGCTTGGCCTTACTGCGGAAGGTAAAGCAGAAGGGCTAAAGATTAAAGATGAACTTAAACTTTTAAAATTTGCAAAAAATCTTGGAATAAAAATAGATGACAGAGAGACTGAGGTTATTGCAAAAGAAGCTGCAGAGAAAGCACTGTCACTTTTCGGACAGCAGGAAGGCGAGATAGACCTTATCAGGATTGCCCCCGAAAAAAGACAGAAAATATGGCAAAAATATAAGGTAGTTCCAAGGGGCATTGACAGAGAAGTTGTGGAAATGATGCACAGAACAAATATGGGTGTTGATCAGGAAGCAGAGCATATTCTTGATCAGTCCTTAAGGACAGCACTTTCAGACGGCTGGGGCGGATCAATGATTGCAACTGAAATTACTGATATTTTATTTACCACCCCATCACCTCTTGCAGCTAAAACAAACCTTGGCATGCTAAAGAAAGACGAAGTAAATATAATCGTTCATGGCCACGAGCCCACCTTATCTGAAATCATTGCTGAGCTTGCCGATGACAGGGAGCTTGTGGAGTATGCAAAAACAAAGGGAGCAAATGGAATTAATGTAGTTGGCATTTGCTGCACTGCAAATGAAGTTTTAATGAGGCAGGGCATAGCACCGATAGGAAATTTTTTGTCACAGGAAATGGCAATAATAACAGGTGCCGTGGAATTAATGGTGGTTGATGTTCAATGCATAATGCAGGCGCTGGGAGAACTTTCCAAAAAATATCATACAAAACTTGTGACATCTTCGCGCAAAACAAAAATCCCGGGTGCTATTCATATGGAATTTGAGGAAATTAACGGAGTAACTCTTGCCAGGGAAATTATAAAAATGGCAATAGACAATTTCCAGAACAGAAAAGAGCCTGTTTACATACCTGAAATTACTGCTGATCTGATCGCAGGATTTTCTCATGAATATATAAAGTATATGCTTGGCGGAAGATTCAGGGAGTCTTTCAGGCCCTTAAATGACGGCATAATTGACGGAAGAATTCAGGGCGTGGTGGCTGTTGTAGGCTGCAATAATGCGCGGCTTGCCCAGGATAAATACCATAATTTTCTGGTAAGAGAATTAATAAAAAGAGATTATCTTGTTGTGCAGACAGGGTGCGGAGCAATCTCCACTGCAAAGTGCGGGATAATGACGCCTGAATCCATGGAATATGCAGGAGAAGGTTTGCGCTCAATATGTGAAGCTGTTGGAATTCCGCCTGTGCTTCACCTTGGCTCATGCGTTGACAATTCAAGAATCCTTACTATCGTATCAGATGTGGTAAGAGAAGGCGGGCTTGGAAGCGACATCAGTGACCTGCCAATTGCAGGAATTGCTCCTGAGTGGATGAGCGAGAAGGCTCTTTCCATAGGCGCTTATTTTGCAGCTTCAGGAGTATATGTTGCCTTCAGCGGTGAACCCATTCCTGTTGAATCGAGCAGCGAAGTGGTCAAAATTATGACAGAAGGCTGGCAGGAGAAATATGGAGGCCAGCTTGAATATATTCCGGATATAGAACAGTTGTTAAACAAAGTAATAAATGTAATTCAGGATAAAAGAAAAGCTTTAAAAATAGATATTAAGAAAGAAAGAGTTTTATTTGACATGGAAGCAAGGAGGGCGCTGCAGGATGTCTAAAATAATTGCTTCAAGTGCCATAAAAGGCGCTTACAAAATTGTCCAGAGAGCTGAAAAAATGCTCGCAGAATCCCTTGAAAAACATGGGCCTGACCAGAAACTTGAGTTTCCTGATACCGGATATTATCTGCCCATTATTTACAGCATGACCGGAGTTGCAGTTGAAAAACTATCAGATGCTTTAAGTGTGCTGGAGGAAGCTAAAAAACTTCTTCCGCAAATTCCTTCAGAAAAATTATGGATTCCTTATCTTGGAGGAACGCTTGATGCAGGAATTGCTACTTTATGGGCTGAAGAAATTATTGAAGCCATAAAATATATTGACGGGCCGATGCCCGTGGAAGGAATATGGCTGGGTGCTGCTACAGACAAGATAATCAGGGAAAGAGGCATAGAATTTGTTGACGGGACTGCACCAGGCTTTGCAGCATGTGTTGGTGCCTGCAATGACAGCAAGACCGCAGTAAAGATTGCCAGAGAGCTTCAGGAAAAAAATATTTATGTGTTTATGACAGGTTCCACCAACGGAATTTCAATGGCTGAACAGCTTGTTGACGAAGGAGTGGATGTCGGCTGGGATACCAGGCTCATTCCTTTTGGAAAAGACATCACTGCTACAATTTATGACCTTGGATTTGCAGCAAGAGCAGCACTTAGTTTTGGCGGCGTACAGCCTGGCGATTACAGAAGGATGCTGCTGTATAACAAGGACAGGGTTTTTGCATTTGTACTTGCGCTTGGAGAAGTGGATGAAGAAAAATACGCAAATGCAGCAGGAGCAATAAATTACGGATTTCCTGCCATTGCAGACACCCCAATTCCCGAAATACTGCCGAGAGGTGTATGCACTTACGAACATGTTGTTTCAAATATTCCTGACAGTGAAATTGTTTCAAAAGCAATAGAAGTGCGAGGACTGAAAATTACTGTTGAAAAGGTTGACATACCTGTTGCTTTTAGTGCTGCATTTGAAGGCGAGAGAGTCAGAAAAGAAGACATGTATATTGAATTTGGCGGCAACAGAAGCGAGGCAGTTGAATTTCTGCATACCGCAGATTCAAGTGAGGTTGAAGACGGGAAAATTGAGGTATTCGGACCTGAGGTGGATGATGTCCAGGTGGGAGGTGTATTGCCTCTTGGTATCGAGGTTCTTGTTTCAGGAAGAAAGATGCAGTCTGATTTTGAGCCAGTAATGGAAAGGCAGATACATTACTATTTAAACTATGCTACAGGCATCTTTCACATGGGTCAAAGAGATATCTCATGGATAAGATTCAGCAAGGAAGCAGTAAAAAGCGGATTTAAAATAAGACATTTGGGTACAATTCTTCATGCAAAGATGCATTCAAGTTTTGGGAACATAATGGATAAGATTCAAGTAAAAATTTATACCAATCTTGAGGATGTTGATATACTTAGAAAAAAGGCAAAGGAAGTATTCAGAACAAGGGATGAAAGACTAAAACAGCTTGTAGATGAAGCTGTTGACACATTTTATTCATGCACACTTTGCCAGTCTTTTGCACCAAATCATTGTTGTGTAATTTCTCCTGAAAGGTCAGGCCTTTGCGGAGCATATAACTGGCTTGACTGCAAGGCAGCCTATGAAATAAATCCTACCGGACCCAACCAGCCCATACTGAAAGGTGAAACAATTGATGAAGAACGCGGAATATGGAAGGGAATAAATGAATTTGTATATAAGATATCACATCAGGCACTTGAGGCATTTTCAGTATATTCCATGATTGCAGACCCCATGACTTCATGCGGATGCTTTGAGGCAATAGTTACCATTCTTCCCGTAACCAACGGTGTCATGGCTGTTAACAGGGAATTTTCCGGAATGACCCCATGCGGGATGAAATTTTCCACAATCGCAGGTATGGTAGGCGGGGGAATACAGACTCCCGGATTTATTGGAATAAGTAAATATTTTATCAGTTCAAAAAAATTTATAAGAGCTGATGGGGGCCTGCAAAGGCTGGTATGGATGCCAAAGGAGCTTAAGGAAGAAATAAGAAGTCTGCTTGAGGAAAGAGCAATAGAAATGGGAATTCCTGATTTTCTTGATAAAATTGCCACCGAGGAAGAAGCACAAACAGAAGAAGAGGTGCTGGAATGGATTCAGAAAGTAAACCATCCGGTTATGGCGATGGAACCGTTGATGTAATATCTTTAAATTTTTTTAAAGTATGTAAAGAGATTTTTTAGCATTAAAAATTAAATATTATTTCCAAGGAAAAAAAGGGGAAATTATGGCATTAAGCGGTTTGGATATATTTAAAAAACTTCCAAAAACAAACTGCAGGGATTGCGGTTTTCCTACATGCCTTGCTTTTGCCATGCAGCTTGCTGCCGGTAAAGTTGAACTTGAAAAATGCCCGCATGTTTCCGAGCAGGCAAAAGAGGAACTGGCTGAAGCTTCACAGCCTCCCATACTTAAAGTGGAAGTAGGCGCAGGAGAAAGTTCATTTAAAGTTGGCGAAGAAACAGTGATGTACCGGCATGACAGAACATTTGTAAACCGGAATGCATTTGCTGTAACTGTAAATGACAATGATGAAAGTTCAAAGATGAAGGAAATATTAAATAATGTCAATAATTTAAAATATGAGAGAGTGGGACAAATTCTTGAAGTTGATGCGGTATGCATAAAGAATAAATCAGGCAGCAGAGATACTTTTGTCGATGCGGTTTCAAAGGTTGCTTCCATGACAAAAAAGCCTTTAATATTTGTTTCACCAGATGTTGAGGTTTTAAAAGTTTTATCAAATCAGTATAGAGAAAGAAAGCCTTTGATTTGCGGAGCCGATTCTGCAAATGCCGATGCCTTTATAAATATAGCAAAAGAAACAGGCTGCCCCATAGCAGTCAGAGGCAGGACTTTTGATGATGTTTCTGCAGTTACTGAAAAAATGAGAAATGCAGCCATAAAAAATTTAATCATAGATATCGGAGAAAGAAAATTTAAGGATGATTTTTTCAATCAGATCATTTTAAGAAGAGCAGCCATTAAGAAAAAAGACAGGCTGTTTGGCTATCCAACCATAGTTTTTGCAGATGAAATAACCGATGATCCTTTGAAAGAAACTCTTATCGCTTCAGTTTTTGTTCCCAAGTATGCTTCAATCATAGTACTTTCAAATGCAAAACCGCAAAATATTTTTCCTCTTCTGGTTTACAGGCAAAATATATATACTGACCCGAGAAAGCCCATGGCTGTTGATGAAAAGATATATGAAATCGGAAGTCCAGGCAGCAGCTCTCCGGTACTCATTACTACAAACTTCTCGCTTACCTATTTTATAATTTCAAGCGAGGTTGAAAGCAGCAAGGTTCCCTCATGGCTTCTGGTCATGAATGTTGAAGGGCAGTCAGTTTTAACCGCCTGGGCTGCAGGAAAATTTGTTCCTGAACTTATTGCAAACTATATCAAAAAGAGCGGAATAGCAGACAAGGTTGATAAAAAGGAAATCATAATACCGGGATATGTATCTCAGATTCAGGGTGAACTTGAAGATGAACTTGGAAACGGCTGGAAGGTAGTAGTAGGACCAAGAGAAGCAGGAGATGTTCCCAAATTTTTAAAAAATTACGTGTCAGCATAAAACAGACAGAAGGGAAATTATATTAAATTAAGAAGAAAGAATTAAACTAAGGTATTAAATATTTTATGCTGTCAATTTCAAATATTTTAAAAAATGGTTTAAATTTTTTAAGGAGAAAGGAGGTTATTTTAATGCTGATTGTAGGAGAAAATATCAGTGTAACTTCTAAGGTGGTTGGGGATTCACTAAGAAATAAGGATCCTGAACCTGTTATAAATATGGCTAAAGCTCAAAAGGAAGCGGGAGCTCATTACGTTGATGTTAACATAGGGCCTGCTACAAAAAGCGGCGAGGAACTGATGCAGTGGGTAGTTACAACTATTCAGAATGCGGTAGATATTCCTCTGGCGCTGGATACTAAAAACATAAGCGCCATAGAAGCCGGCCTGCAGGTTCATAAGGGCACTGCCATGATAAATTCCGTAACAGGAGACCAGGACAAACTTGACGCCTTAATGCCGCTTGCAAAAAAATATAATGCCAAAATTGTGGGCATAGCATTAAATGAAAAAGGAGTTCCTCCTGACGTGGACAGCAGAATTGAAATTATAATGAATATAGTTAACTCTGCATTGGAACATGGGGTTCCGCTTAAGGATTTGTATCTTGACCCTATTGTTCTGCCTGTTGCCGTACTTCAGGAACAGGTTTTTAATTGCATTGAGGGGCTTAAGGCATTTAAGCAGCTAAAAGATTTGATGGAACTTCCCGAAGAGCCAAGAACTATTGTGGGACTGAGCAATGTTTCCCAGTCATCGCCTCCTGAGCTGAAAAGCTTGATTAACAGGACTTATGTTACCATACTTTTAAGCCATGGCCTTGACAGCGCAATTCTTGACCCTCTTGACAGGGAACTTATGCATTCAATTAAAACATTCGATATTCTGTCAAACAGAATTTTATATGCTCATTCTTATCTGGATAATTAAGGTATTTTAAAGCTACAGGCAAAATTATTTTGATGATATTTATGATGGATTTCTTTAAGAAATAATATAGAAGAGATGTTTGAAAATGAAAATAGCAGTTTCCGGAAAGGGCGGGGTAGGCAAAACAACGGTTGCAGCCTGCCTGGCAAAATATTATGCAAATAAAGGTTACAGGGTCATTGCAGTTGATGCGGATCCTGATGCAAATCTTGCCTGGGCGCTGGGACTTGATTACCGGGAAGCATCAAAAATAGTGCCCCTTACAGAGATGAAGGATTTGATTGAAGAAAGGACAGGAGCAAAACCAGGTCAATACGGTTCATATTTTAAATTGAATCCGAAGGTTGATGATATACCGCAAAAGTATGGCATTGATGTAAATGGTGTAAGGCTTCTTTCTGCGGGAACCATAAAAGCAGGCGGCAGCGGATGCTACTGTCCCGAGAATATATTGTTAAAAAGGCTTTTTAAACATCTGGTTGTTGACAGGGATGAGGTTATTATTCTTGATATGGAAGCCGGAATTGAACATCTGGGTAGGGGAACATGTGAAAATATGGATATACTGATAGTTGTTACAGAACCCGGCCTTAGAAGCATTCAGACCGCTCAGTCAATTAAGAAATTGTCGAAGGACTTAGGTGTAAAGTCAGTTTATGCAGTTATAAATAAGATAAGAAGCAAAGATGAGCTTGAATTTTTAAAAAATGAACTTAAAGATTTTAAGGTGATTGGAGAACTTCCATACAGTGAAAAAGTGAGGGAGTCTGATTTGAAAAATATTTCGCCATGCAGCTCAGATGATAAGTTCACTTCAGCGGTTGCAAAAACAGCAGACAAGATTAATGCTTTTATAAATAAATGATTTAAAAAAATATATAATATATAAAAATAAAGATGAAATTAAGAGAAAAAGGGCTTTTTATGTTGGAAGATATGACAGAAGATTTTGAGGAAATTGACAAAATTCTTAAAAAGCATGATTATTCAAGCAACAGCCTGATACAGATGCTTATAGACTTTCAAAGCAAATTTAATTGGCTGCCAAAGTTTGTACTTTATAATATCAGCAGCAAATTAAACATACCTCTTACAAACATTTACAGCGTTGCAACATTTTATAAGTTCTTTAATCTTGAACCAAGGGGCAAGTATTCAATTGTGGTATGTGCCGGCACCGCCTGTCATGTAAGAGGGTCGGAAAATCTTCTGCAAAGAATTGTAAATATTCTTGACATCAATCCGGGAGATACTACCGATGATTTTAAATTTACTCTTGATACTGTCAATTGTCTTGGCTGCTGCGCGCTTGGTCCTGTAATGGTTTTAAATGAAAGATATTACAGCAATCCTTCCACAAAGCAGCTTGAAAAATTATTTAGTGAGTTTAAATAACTTGGAAAGCAGGGTGAAATGGTTATCGGAATAAAAAATAAGATAAGTTCAGTAGATGAGCTAAGCCGGAAGGCGCTTGAAATTAAAAATAAATACAGGGACAGCATTGAAATATCATTGTGCAGCGGAACAGGATGCAAGGCTTATCTGCCTCAGGAGCTTTACAAATTAATTAAAGAAGAACTGGATAAGAATAAAAATAAAAGCAGTAAAAAAGTCGTAGTTCGAAGAACCGGTTGTCTTGGATACTGTGAAAAAGGTCCGATAATGATAATTTATCCGAAGGAAGTATGCTACCTTCAGGTAAAAGCCGGTGACATCCCTGAAATAATTGAAAAAACTTTAAATGATGAAATAGTTAAAAGGCTGCTTTACAAGGATGAGGATGGGGTTTTTGTAACAAAAGTATCCGATATTCCTTTTTATAAATTTCAGAACCGCGTAATACTTGGCAGCAACTCAAAAATGGATCCTGAAAATATAGATGACTATATCATGCTTGGGGGATACCAGGCGCTGGCTAAAGCATTAACCGCAATGACTCCGCAAGAAGTTCTGGATGAAGTTAAAAAATCAAATCTTCGCGGAAGAGGAGGCGGGGGATTTCCTGCAGGATTGAAATGGGAAACAACCCGAAATGCAGTTGAGGAGCCAAAATATGTAATTGTAAATGCCGATGAAGGCGACCCTGGCGCATTTATGGACAGCGCAACAATGGAAGGAAATCCTCACAGCGTGCTTGAAGGACTTATAATAGCAGCATACGCAATTGGTTTAAACGAGGGATATATTTATATCAGACAGGAATATCCGCTGGCGCTGAAGAACATAAAAACCGCAATCGGGCAGGCAAGGGAATATGGTTTTCTTGGCGAAAATATATTTAATTCAGGCTTTGACTTTGATGTAAAGGTTCACAGAGGAGCAGGGGCTTTTGTTTCAGGAGAATCAAGCGCCCTGACAACTGCAATTGAGGGCAGGGTTGGGGAGCCAAGGCTAAAATATATCCATACTGCAATAAGCGGTTTATGGGGAAAACCTACAAACCTCAACAATGTTGAAACTTATGCAAATGTCCCTCAGATAATAAATAAAGGCTCTGAATGGTTCAACAGCATCGGCACCAAATCAAGTACCGGAACTAAAATATTTTCATTGGTTGGCAAGGTAAAAAATACAGGGCTTGTTGAAGTTCCTATGGGAATTACTTTAAGGGATATAATTTATAAGGTTGGTGGAGGAATTAAAAACAATAAAAAATTTAAGGCTGTTCAAACCGGCGGACCTTCAGGCGGGGTAATCCCTGAACAATTGCTTGATTTGCCTGTTGATTTTGATGCGCTTACAGGTGCGGGTTCAATGATGGGTTCAGGGGGCATGGTTGTCATGGATGAAGATGACTGCATGGTAAATCTTGCTTATTATTTTATAAAGTTTTTATCTGATGAATCATGCGGCAAATGTGTTCCATGCCGTGAAGGGCTGAGGCAGTTGATGTATATTTATGAAAGGATAATGGATGGCAAGGGCAGAGTGGAAGATTTAAAGCTTCTTGAAGATATTTCGGTTCTGCTTGAAGGCGCATCGCTGTGTGCTCTGGGCACAACTGCACCCAATATTGTAAAAACAACGATAAAATATTTTAATCAGGAATATCTTGCTCATATCAATTATCATTCCTGTCCTGCAATGGTGTGTAAATCACTTATAAATTATATTATAAATCCTGAAAAATGCTCAGGCTGCATGCTGTGTAAAAAATCATGTCCTGTTGATGCTATTTCAGGCGAAGCTAAAAAAGTTCATGAAATCAACCAGAGTATTTGTATAAAATGCGGCGCATGCATGGAAGCCTGCCCGCAGAAATATATGGCTATTGAGAAAAAAACAGAGGTATTTGAGCTTGTTTAAAACTGCGCTATATAATTAAAAAATTAATTAACGGGGAAATAATGGAAAATAAAAATAATATAAGCTCAATGAAGGAAAAAGAAAAAGTCAGTTTGTTAATAGACGGCATTCCGGTTGAAATTGATGAAGGAAGTACTATTCTGCAGGCTGCAAAAAAAGCAGGAATTCACATACCGACCTTATGTTATCATGAAAAAGTAAAACCGCATGGAGCATGCAGGCTGTGCCTGGTTGAAATTGAAAAAAGAGGAAGAAAGCGGATTGTTGCTTCATGCGCTTATCCCGCAGAAGAAGGGCTGACAGTTAATACTGAAAGTGAAAAAGTTGAACAAGTCAGAAAAATACTGGTTGAACTTTACATGGCGATGTTTCCCTCTAACGCCGAGATTAAGGCTTTATCCAAAAAATATAAATTAATCGATACAAGATTTAAGAAAGAAAATGACTATTGCATACTTTGCGGTTTATGTGTCAGATATTGCGCTGAGGTTAAAGGAAATAATGCTGTAGGATTTGTGGGAAGAGGGACAAGCAAAAAAGTAGTCTTTGTTCCTGACTCAGCATATTTTAAATACTGCGTGGACTGCATGGAATGCATGGACATCTGCCCGACAGGAGTTTTTCCTTCCAATTTTGGTATAGACAGGATTCCACAGATCTCAGACTCATGATAAAATAACCCCTATTTAAAGATAAAAAGAGGCAATAACTATAAGCAAAATATTTAAAAAATATTTTTAAGCACTCATTTTTTGTTTTTAAAGGTAGTTTATTGCTGATTTAATAATCTGATTTCTTGTTTTTAAGTTGAGTTATATTATAATAGTTTAGATTTTATGAACAAAGAATATCAAAAATATCTGGTTAAGTTCCTGCCAGGCGGGAAGGAAATAAAAGTTATTCGTGATTATAATTTAAGGCAGGCAATTCTTGATTGCGGCCTTGAATTGGAATCATCATGCGCAGGTGCAGGAACCTGCGGAAAATGCAGGGTAAAAATAATTGAGGGAAATGTTTCTTCAAAAAAATCCAAATTTATAGATATAAACGACAAAGAAAATGGATATGTTCTTGCCTGCGCCTCAAAGATTAAAAGCGACCTCATTGTTGAGATTCCTGAATTTAAAAAAACTAAAACAAGGATAGAAAAAGGTGCTTTTTCCATAAATAAATATAAGAAATATGCTGCAGTAAGTGAAAATGAATTTTCAGAAGTAAAAATAAACCCGTGGCTGATAAAAGAAACAATAAAAATAGAAAAGCCAAAGCTGGGTTACAGTACAAGCGATCTTTACCGTCTGGAAAAATCAATTAAAAATACTTTAAATATAGAGCAAAAAATTAATATCCCCATTGATATTTTAAGAAAGCTGCCGTTTGTGCTGAGAGAAAAAGACTGGCAGGTAACAGTTACCATTGACAGGAGGATAAATACCTTAATTGATATCAAAGCAGGCGAGCAGCCAAAAAAGAATTTTGGCATTGCAGTAGATATAGGGACAACTACAATTGTTCTGTACCTGGTTGATTTAAATGACGGCAGGATAGTTGATAATGCTTCAGACTATAATCCGCAGATTAAATTCGGGGAAGATATAATAAACAGGATTGTATTTTCTTTGAAAAGATATGGACTTTCCAGGTTAAGAAGCGAGCTGTTAAGTACCATAAATAATCTTATTAGTGAACTTATCAATAATACAGGCATTGATTGTGAAGATGTTTACACCCTGATGGTTGCGGGCAATTCAACCATGATGCATATCTTTTACGGCGTTCCCCCAAGATTTATAAGGGAAGATCCTTATGTTATTGCTGCAAACAAGTTTCCTGAAATAAATTCAGCGGAAGCTGGTATCAAGAGCATAAAAAATGCAACTGTTTACAGTATTAATGGTGTTGCAAGTTATATAGGTGCAGATATAACTTCAGGAATTTCAGCAACCAAAATGGCTGAAAGCAAGGATCTTATCTTATTTATAGATTTGGGTACAAATGGTGAGATGGTTGTCGGAAACTGCGAATGGATGATAGGCTGTTCCTGTTCTGCGGGACCTGCATTTGAAGGCGGAGGCGTAGATTGTGGAATCAGGGCAGTTGACGGCGCTATAGAAAAAGTATTGATTGATGAGGATACCTTCAGGTGTGAATATGAGGTTATCGGAGATTGCCAGCCTGTCGGCATTTGCGGTTCCGGACTTCTTGATATTATGGGAGAGATGTTTTTAAAAGGCATCATAGACAGGAAGGGTAAATTTAATAAAGATATAAAAAATCCATATTTAAAATGTGTTGACAATGACTGCCAGTATATAATTGTTGATGCTAAAGAAAGCGGCAGCGGAAAAGACATTTATATAAGCGAGGTTGACATCAATAATTTAATGAGAGCTAAAGCAGCAATTTATTCGGGAATTAAAACTCTTCTGGAAGAAGTGGGTCTGGAAATTTATGACATCAAAAAAGTTTATATTGCCGGCGGTATGGGAAAAAATCTCAACATTCAGAATGCAATACTTATTGGAATGCTGCCTGATATAAACCTTGATAAATACTTTTTCCTTGGCAATACCTCAATAACGGGTGCTTATATGAGTCTTCTCTCAGAAAATAAATATAATCAAACCGCTGAAATTGCAAATAAAATAACTTATCTGGAACTGTCCATGAATATGAAGTTTATGGACAGATATATTGCAGGTTTATTTTTGCCGTATACTGATCTTACCGATTTTCCAAATGTGGAATCAATGGTATACCCTGTCAGAAAATGACATAAAAAAAGAAAAAATATTTAAAATAAAAAAATGGATAATATTAATATTGCGGTCGCCGGTAAGGGCGGCACAGGAAAAACAACTGTAAGCGCATTAATGATAAGAATTCTGATAGAAAGCGGCAAAGGCACAGTTCTTGCCCTGGATGCAGACCCAAACTCCAATTTAAATGAAATGCTGGGTGTTAAAGTGACCGGAACTGTAGGGGAGCTTGTTGAGAATTTTAAAAAAGATGGCGCAGCTTTGCCCAAAGGAATGTATAAAGATCAGATGGTTGAAATGAATTTGCATCAATCAGTTATTGAAGGCAAAGGTTTTGATCTTCTGGTTATGGGCAGGGGCGAAGGACCCGGCTGCTATTGTGCAGCAAATAATCTATTCAGAAAATATATAGACATGCTTCAAAAGAACTACAATTATGTTGTTATGGATAATGAAGCCGGCATGGAGCACATCAGCCGCAAGACAACCAGCAATGTAGATTTTCTTCTGCTTGTATCAGATCCATCAATGCGGGGCATTGCTACAGCCGCCAGATTAAGAGACCTTACAAGGCAATTAAAAATAAATGCAGGAAAAATTTTCTTAATTGTAAATAGAATAAATGGAAATCTTGACCCAAAACTTAAAGACTATATTTCAGAACAAAAATTTGAAACTATCGGATTGATAAATTCAGATGAAGCTATCACCGATATGGAACTTTCCGGCAAATCTGTGTTTGATCTTCCCAATGACAGCATCTCATTAAATCAGGTAAAAGAGATTATTAAAAAATTGAGTATATAACGTCTTATAGACTAACTCCATTTCTATTTCTTTATAAAAATACTTAAAAAATGTATTTCAAAAGAACAAATTTTAGTATTAAAAACAGCAAAATTAAGCACAAAATAAGGCGTTTTCAATTGACGCTAGTAGTGTTTCGTAAGAAAATCAAGGGTTTTGTGAGGTTGGATTATATACTGGGATATAAGACTAATTTAGGAATATCAAATTATTTCTTTAGCTTTAAAAGGTAATAGAATCCATTTTTAACTAAGTCTCTTTTATCCTCATAAATATTAAAAAGAGACTGAATAAATACTGCTCCAACTTTTGAAAGTGATGCTGCTAAAGCAAAATTTGGTGGCATAGTGATGAAGTTTGCAGATATTTCTGGTACAGATGCTCCAAAATCAAATATTAATCTTTTAAACCAGTTTTTTGACTTATTTTTTATATAATCTTCCAACCTTATTATCTCTGGAAATACTTTAGTATCTGCTATAAACTTTACTTCTTTTATAGTTTCTTTCATATTTGTTTTAGAAGTAATATTACTGTTTAAAAATTCACATAACTCTAACATTTTTAATCTAAATGGTTTAACGTAATCTTTAGTGTTTTCCCTTAAGATTGATATTTCTTCGAAAGATTGAATTTTTAAATCTGGTAGTATTAATTTTACACACTCTAGAGCAAGTATTTGTGATAATATTTTTGCATTGCTTTTTGGACTTTGATTAATATCTATTCCGGCACTTGGCATTGGTAAGCTTGGGTTATCATTGATTAATGGTATTGAATTTTTTAAAGCATATATCAGTGCATTTGGAGGATATGTTAACCAACTTGGGAAATTAACGGATACTTCATTGTCCCCGGGTAATGATATTGATAATCCAGAAGCATATGTGGGATAAAAGTTTTCAGGAGGTTTTCCAAAAATTATTTTTTCTAAATCATCAGATAATTCTTCAGCCCCATCTTCTAAAGTTCCTAAATATCCATATTTACCCGTAAATACACAAAAATCTTTTATAAATTTATAATTAATTGCGAACTGAATACATCTAATAGTTAGAATTTGATTGTAATCTTTTTGTTCTGATAATCGAAAGTTTTTTACTATTTCGGTTGCTTCTTTTTCATCTACACCTTTATTTGGAATAAACACTCCAGGAAAATAAACTTTATCATAAACTAAACCGAGTAGTGCTAAAGATTTTAAGGTCGATGTAACAGGTTCTGAATAATAGACTACTTCTAAGTTATTAATCATAATAATTTTATTAAAGTATTTAATTCCAAATATTATTAATTTTTTCTTTTATTTTTTGTTCAAAAATTTCAATTAATTTTCTACAGCTTTCAACCGTTGTTATCTCAGTTTCGATTTTTTCTACAACTTGCTTTTGGATTTTGAGAGGCGGGAGAGAGGTTTCAATTATTTCCAAATTTCTTTTTGTGATATGAACTAAACCAACTCCACCATGTAGGTTTTCTTCAACTTCCTTTACTGCATCTTTTAACATAAAGTAGAAGAATTTTCTAAGAATATTATCTTTGTGTATTACCTTGAATATATGTTGATTAAGAATTGCCTTTCCACCGTTCCAAATATGTGGACCAAAAGAAGTTCCTCGAGATCCAGACCATGAAAATAACAAATCCCCATTATTTATAATAACTTGATTATCAATTTTGCCAGTAAAATAATTATATTCCAAATTATTGTTATTTAAGTTCTGAATTCTTACTATTGGAAGCCCACCAGATTCCTTCTTTTCCCAATCACTTGGTTTGAATGCTTTGCCATTATAGAGATCACATAGGTCACCAATTTTTATCTTCTTCCACTCAGGATCAATTTCTATCCTCAGCTTATAATTCTCGACAACTTGTCTTGCCCCATCTATTATTTTTTTATATTCATTGATCTCCTCGGCTAATTCTTTTTGAATATCAACAGGTGGAAGGGGAACACTAAAAGATTCCAAATCATCGATTTTCATAGAAACATTTGCTGCGCCTTTCATTAGTTTAGCGATATCATTTTTTGCATAATCCAATAAATAATAAATAAAATCTGGGTTAGCAATATTAGTGTCTAGACTTATGAATGCTAATAAATCTGCTATTGCAAATTTACCCTTGACCCTATGAATTCTCTTTATGGCTGCTTTTCCATGACCTAAAGCTGAAATTAATGGGATTGCAACCCCATCTCCATCGAAATCAAAATGGTCTGCTGTTTTTTGTGTATCAGCAGTTAAGTATAATGGATATCTTCCTGGAATTGTTTTTGTGCTAGAAGATTTCCCTTTCTTAATTTCAGAAAAATCCTTAAGCATATATGTCTTAATTCCATCACTATTTAAAGTAACAGGTTTATATCTCGAACATGATAAATTGTAATCATTTTCTTTAATAATTTCTTTAGTTGCTTTCCAACATATATGTGATTCAATTTCTTTCCCATTTTTAAGATTTTCTAAGACTGTCATTGCTTCCGGTAAATCATTTTCTTCTATTGGCATATTTGTTGCTCCCAAACTGATTCCAGTATTTTTAATATCAATAAATAACACACTCTCCATATTAGTGATTTTTTTATCGATTAATAGAATACTTGTTTTCACTCCACTATAAGGTTGAAAAACTCCACTTGGTAGTGAAACAACAGCATATAAACCATTCTCTATTAGCATTTTTCTAAGTGCCTTATATGCATTGGAAGATTGAAATATAATTCCTTCAGGTACAATTACACCTGCTTTTCCATTAGGAAGCAGGTGTTCTGCAATATAATCTACAAATAAAAGTTCTGATCTGTTTGCTTGTATTGCAAATCTTTTATGAGGTCTAATTCCTCCTTTTGGAGTCATAAATGGAGGATTTGCCATAATACAGTCAAAGTCTTCATCCCAAAATTCATCGTTAGTTAATGTATCGTATTCTTTAATATTTGGATTGGCAAAGTTATGAAGATACATATTAACAAGGGATAAGCTAACCATATCTGGTGATATATCATATCCAATAAAATTTTCAGTTAGTTTATTTTTCTCAGTTAGTGTAAGAGCTGATCCGGGCTTATCTGAACCCTCTGCTTTATTATTTTCAAGTATATATTTATAGGCTGATATTAAGAATCCGGCAGTGCCACATGCTGGATCTAAAATCCTGTCATATTTATTAGGACAGACAACTTTTACTATAAAATCTATTATATGTCTTGGAGTTCTAAATTGACCTGCTGCTCCTTGTGTGCTCATAACTGAAAGCAAAAACTCAAATGCATCTCCTATGTCTTCACTGTGTTCATATTTAAATCCAATATCTATTTCTTTTAAAAACTGAGTTAGTATTGCAGGGTCTTTATATGGCAGATACGCACCTTTAAATATATTTCTGAATTCAGGAATATTGGAATTTAGGTTCATTGTATCAAGGCCCTCAGAATATCTTACAACACGCTCATAGCTTGATATCAAAGGATCTATTATGTTGTCCCAAGAATATTTTTCAAATTCACCAGCAAAGAAGGACTTTCCACCAAGAAGGTCAACATTTTCTTTATCAATATCACTCATGAACTTATAAATAAGACCTAATGTTATTTGCTTTACCTGATCAGTTGGAGCAGGCAGCTTTCCAACTAAAATATCTCTTAGTGATTGTATTTTTCTTTTTGTTTCACCGTTCAACAATTATTCTCTTTCTAAACAAACTGGTTTAAATTTATATTGTCTTTAATATATTCAGATATATTTTTTAGCTTTTCTTGACCTAATTTTTTTAATATCTCTAAAATCTCAGGATTATCTGCAAACTGCCTGAACTCTTTCTGGTTTATTTTAGTTCTAAAATTTTCCTCAAGCAGATAATTTTTAAAAAATTCTTTTGTTTCGTAGTATTTATCTGTCTCGATATCACAGTCAACTTTAAATTTTTCAAATTCATCCTCTGCAAGTTCCTCTTTTGATTTAAACCTTACTATTTTTCCAAAAATCTTATCAAGGATTTCATTTATTGACAGCCTTCTATCAGATAAGTATGCATTTCTTATTTTCTCCAAGGTAAAATATTCCTCTGGCTTGTTTAAAACATGCTCTTTTATAAAAGATTCGGTAAAGTAATTATTGCCACTATCAATAGCTTCTTTAAAATCAGGTTTAGTTTCATAATGGGTTTTAATTTTATTTTCAAATTTATTTATATACATTTCCCTGTCAACTCTCATTATTCCGTCAGGAAACTCTAGTATTAAAAATTTCTTTAATGGATCTAACATATCAGTATATGTATCACCTTTAGTAACAGTTGGAGTAGGTGGAAATGGTTGTGGTAATTTCTCTGATACTTTAGGCAGTTTTAAAATCTCATCATAAGGGTATTTTTCTTCAAAGTATTCGCAGTTAGCAAAAAAATCAAACAGCTTATAATTTTGTTTTTCTTCTTTAACTATCTTTTCAACACCAGTTACTCTTTGGGATAGCTTAAATGTATGAGTTCTTGTGCCCCTTCCTTTTATCTGAATAAATTCTGTTGGTGAAAATATTGGTCGAAGCAAGCATAAATTTAGTACATCCATGCAGTCATAACCGGTTGTCATCATTGCAACAGTTACACATACTCTTGTTTTTGAAGATTTATAACCTTTTAAAAAATTAGTATGACCATTTAAGTTATTATTTGCAAAATTAATACTCATTTGCTGAGCACCTTCAACATAAGATGTAACTTGCACAGCAAAATCAGAATTATATTTTTGCGGATACATTGCGTGAGCATATTCATTTAAAAGCTGAGTTATTTTTGTTGCATGCTTTTGTGAAACACAAAAAATAATTGATTTTCCAATTTCACTTGATATTGGGTCTTTATTAGCATTTTGCATAAATGTTTTTACAAACTCACTGTTTGTTTTTTCTGAAAAGAACTTTTTCTCAAAATCTTTTTGGGAAAATACTATTTCTACATCTTCATCGTTATCATTTTTGGTTAGTATTGCATAACCCTCATCAGATAAAAGCTTTGTTGTAATTTCAGTTCTGCAATCAATAGCAACAGGATTAATAAGATAACCATCTCTTACGCCATCAGCTAAAGTATATCTATAAGTTGGCTCACTAGACTGGCAACCAAATGTTTTATAGGTTGATAGAAGTTCTCTTCTTTCAAATTCTCTTGGGTCAGACTCTGAAAGTTCTTTTTCATTTAAATTTTTTAAATAATCCTTTGGTGTTGCAGTAAGTCCCAGTTTTGCACCTATGAAATATTCAAAAATTTGCCTTGAGCTACCTGAAATTGAGCGGTGGGCTTCATCTGAAATTATCAGGTCAAAGTCATTTGGTGAAAACAGTTTTAAGTATTTATTATCATATGAAAGACTTTGAATTGTTGTTACTACAATATTTGCCTTTATCCAATCATCTTTATTTTCTTTAAATATAACTGAAGTGTAGTCTGGGTGTAAGTATTGCCTGAAATTTTTATTTGCCTGATTTTCAAGCTCTAACCTATCTACTAAAAATAATACTCTTCTTGCATTTTTTGATTTTAAATACAGCTTTATAATTGCAGCTGATACTAAGGTTTTACCTGTCCCTGTTGCCATTTCAAGAAGGAATCTGTTTTTTCCTTCAGAGCAGGTTTTCTGGACTGCCTTTACTGCAGCAAGTTGGTACTGGCGCAAAAACCTAAGTCCTTTATCACTTATAAAATCATCTCTTGTTTGGCTATTTAAATAAGAGGGATCACTTATATATTGTGGATACTGAGTTTTAACAATAAAGTCTTCATTTATTTCAAGATTAATTAGCTTATCGATATTTGGGCTAAATTCCTTTTGAGATTTAAAATTTAAAAGCGTTGGAAATTTTGCAATTCTTGTAGGGTTTCCTATTTTTTTATCCCAGAGGTAATGAATATTTCCATTTGATAGTATTATAAATCTTACGTTTTGTGAGTTTGCATATTTTCTTGCTTGCTCTTTTCCAACAAGAGAATCTTTATCTTCAGATTTTGCTTCAAGCACACATATTGGAAAATTTTGCTCATCAAGCAGAAGATAATCGATATAACCCTTATGGACATTTTCAAAGTCATCGCCAAGCTCTTTTATATTAATTCCGGGCTCTAAAATTACATTTGCTCTACCATTTTTATTATCTATAAGTCTCCAGCCAGATTCTTCAAGAAGTTTATTTATTTTAATTCTTGCCTTTGCTTCTTTTTGCATAAGAGATTTAAAATTATTTTATCTATACTGATTTTTAATATTTTATCATTAAAATTATTAATAGTTAATTTTTATAACAAAATATAAGTGATAAAATTGTTAATAATAATAAAAAATTTAAAGATAAAATTTATTATTTACTCAGTATTGAATTCAAATATTTATAATAATTTATAGTTTGATGAGATAAGTTTTTCTAATAAATTAAAATATTGTAAAATTATATAAATAAAAAATAGATAAGTATAAAAAGTGATATTTAATAATATAAAGAATACTAATATAAAAGAGAGAAGTTTGTATATGTACTGAAATTACTATTATTAAATATTATTAACAATTGATGAAGTATGGATCATAAAATATGTTATTTATGTGGAAATGAATTAAATTCAGAAATCGATAAAGATCATATTCCTCCAAAACAATTTTATAGTACTGAAATTAGAAAAAAATATAGTCCTAACTTATTTACTTTACCAGTTCATAAATCTTGCAATTCTTCCCTTCAATTAGATGAGGATTATTTTTTAAATTCAATTGCACCTCTAGCAGGAGATTCTTTCTCTGGTAAATATATATGGCAAGATATTGTCAGAAAGTCGAAGCGATCTGAAAGTAAAAAACTTATGCTCAAAGTATATTATGAATTTCAGCCTAATTTATCATCTCTGATAATGCCTAATGGTAAAATTATAAAAAGATTTGATGGTAAAAGAATTTATAATATTGTCTGGAAAATTACAAGAGGTCTTTATTTTAAAGAAAATAATAAATTTTTACCTGAAAATACTCATAGAGATTTTGATTTTTTATCTGTTGGTCAAAAACCTCCAATTAAGTTTAATTATATTTTAAATTCCAAGTCCAAAGGTGATTATCCTGGTGTTTTTGATTATAAATATGTTGAATTCAAAGAAATAAATAATTTTAATGTGTGGGCTATGTTATTTTGGAATAGAATAATTATTTTCGTTATGTTCCATAGTCCTGACTGTGATTGTAAATTTTGTTTTGACTCAAAAACTTAATTTTTTCTTTAGATAAAATGTTAAGTGAGTTTGTATTTTTAATAGGTTCGGGTTTATCTTGTGCAGCGGGGTTACCTTCTGTAGATAAATTAACAGATGAAATTTTTGATATGGAAAATGTTTTTAAACATTCAGATAATCATTTTTATAAAAACAAATCTAAACCTTCCATAGATCATTTTCCAGAATATTATGAATACAATGAGGTTATAGAAAAGATTCTAAAAATAACAAGTTGTGAAATAGAAAAATATTATGGTAATAATTATAAGGCAAATTATGAAGAAATTTATTATTTAGTTAAACAAATTGAAGATAAATTTGAATATGATAATCCTGCAATGCTAGCATTTATAGAAAAAGTAAATGTTGAAATAAAGTCTCTTTTAAAAGGTTATGTTAATTTTAATGAGTCAATAAGAAACAGTGTTAAGTACATTGAAGATACAATTTGGCATATACTCGCACAAAAATTTGAAAATTCAATTGTTCTAAATTTTATTTTAGAAAAAATATCTGAAGTTAATTTTGTTATCTTTTCTCTAAATTATGATTATTTAATAGAGCAAATACTTCAAGAATATAAAATAGAATTTATCAATGGTTTTAAAACTTTAAATGAACGTATTAAAATTTGGGATGATAATCTTTTTGATCAAAAATCCAGAATTAAGTTATATAAACTTCATGGCAGTGTTTCATGGGTTAGATATATTATTGATAATTTTAAGGGTTATTTTTATGCAGATATTGGTCTTAATGATATTTATCTTCTAAAAGATAATAAAGGGGATTATTTACGGCCGCCTGCTGAAGGTCCAAGGTTTCTAATTGGTTCAGTTAATAAAATATTAGAATATTCCAGAGAATTATTTTCTGAACTCTTTTATCGTTTTCATTGTGTTTTAAAAAATACAAATTTACTTATTGTAATTGGTTATGGCTTTAAAGATAAAGGAATTAATTCAAAAATAATAGAATATATGTATTATAATTTTAATAATAAAATTATTATTGTTGATAAAAAAGAAAAGGAAGAATTATTAAAAGATGCCAGATTTGCAATACAAAATAATATACCAAAATGGGAAAATGAAAAACGATTAAGATTTATTTGTAAAGATATAAAAGATTTTTCATTAGATGAAATTAAAGATTAAGGGAATTTAGAAATAAATATTCAATATAAGAAATTACCCGAGGAGGTAAATATGCAATCTAAGAAAATGATTCTTCTTATAGCAGTTCTAATTATTTTTTTAACATTTGCTTTTTTTGGATGTACACCGAAATCTTCTGAATTAAAAAAAATAATGAAGCTTCAAAATGAACTAGCAGAAAAAGAAGAAGCAATAAAAGAACTTCAGCAAGAAAATACGGATATAAGCAAAGAGGCAACTGTAGAAGAAACAACTTCAACTACTGAGGAAGAAAAAACATCACTAACAGAGGAAGTAAAAATTTTATTAGTTATAGATAGCTATATAAATACTGTAGAGAACAAAGATTTTAAAGAACAAAAAAATTATGTTGCAAAATATGCATTAGATTTGGTGAATTTTAAAGAATATGAAGAGAAAAATCCGGACGCCGGCATTGGGGAGGTTGAAAGAAAACCCTCTAAAATAGACAAGATTGAAGGAAATAAAGCTGAAGGATTTATGTCTTTTACTGAACTTTGTAAATGTAGAATATAAAACAAATTATATAACAGAAATGGGCTATTTCTTATGTTTTTAGTTATTTTCTAATTTCTTATTTTATTTTAATTCGGATGATATTCTATATAGCAGGTTAGTCCTAATCTTATGTAAAAAAAAGATGTTAACTTAAAACAATATAACAATTTGCAGATTGCCAAAGTAATATCTGTTTATAATAAATTTTATTAATCTCATGATAAAATAGTATAATTAGTTGATATTAATCTTTAAAATATTATTGATAAATAATGATAATAAAAGTCAATGATAATGATAAAAATAAAAAATTCCATGATTTTATATATGATGAGTATAAAGATCTTTTAAGTGAGGTGGCTAGAACAAAAATTCATTTATAAAATGTATATTAATTTTTTTTTTAATATTTTTAAAAAGACTATTAAGAAGTATTGTGAAACATTTTTTAGTTCAATTTTAGAATTAAAAAAAAATTTTTAAAGAAGAATTGTCTTTTGATAACCTAAAAATTAGTGATAAAGCTAAATTCACCCAAAGTATGTTTAACTCTATATATAGGAAAAAAAATAATAATAAAATCATTTTAAGACCTGTTAGAATTTTTTTAGACCCGACTTCCGCACTTTTTTGTAAAAATAAGCTCAAAATAGGTCCAGCGTGGGCACTACAATTTCTTGATTATGTAAGGGGTTATGTTCCTTTTAATCCTTAGAACTTCATAGATCTTTCTTGCATC
>JAMCSM010000087.1 GCA_023380915.1 Actinomycetota bacterium
GTCGGAAGGACTGGGATATTTAAAAAATTTTCTAATGAGCCATTTATATTTGCTTCTTATTTAGTGAGGTTTAGACCAGACCAAGAAAGGGTATTACCCGAATATTTAAACACTTTTTTAAATACAAAATATGGTAGTCAGGATGTAAAAAGGCGTGCCAGAATATCTATAAATCAATCAAATGTAAGTGCTTCTGAATTGCAAAAAGTTGAAATACCACTTTTATCAATAAATTTTCAAAGTAAGATACGGCCACTATTTAGCAAAGCTTTTAATCTAATTTTAAATTCTCGCACTCTCTACTCTCAGGCAGAGCAGCTTCTCTTATCCGAACTGGGTTTGTCAAATTGGAAATCAAAACACGAGCTTGCTTTTGTAAAAAACTTTTCAGACACTCAAAAAGCTGACCGTATTGATGCAGAATATTATCAGCTGAAATATGATGAAATTATTGAAGCGGTAAAAATATACAAAGGTGGGGCCGATACTATTAAAGGACAGTTTAAACTAAACAAGAAATCTTTTAAAAAGATTGATAATAAACAATACTGCTATATTGAAATTGGTTGTGTTAATATTTCAGATGGAAGCATGGAACCAATAGTTTTGCAAGGATTAGAATTACCAGCGAATGCAAAAATAAATTTTCAAAAAAGTGATGTGCTTGTTTCAAAAGTTAGACCATATCGCGGTGCAATAGGGATTGTGGATTGTGATGAATATGTTGGCAGCGGAGCATTTACAGTTTTGCAGGAAAATGGAACTGTCACGAAAGAAACCCTCATGGTTTTTTTACGTCTTAAACCGCTATTAGATTTTTCTTTGAAATTTAATACCGGCACATCCTATCCGACAATTACGGATGATGATATTTTGAATTTCCCTTTACCAAAAATTAATACTGAAATACAAAATCAAATTAAAGAAAAAATTACTGAAATGTATTACACGAAAAGCTTATCAAAAGCTCTGCTTGGAATTGCTAAGTCAGGAGTTGAACTAGCCATCGAAAAAGATGAAGTAGAAGCAGAAAATTGGATTAATAATAAGTTAGAGAAATTAGATATAAAAATAGCAGAAAGTAATTCGGCAAATGCTTAACTTGTCACCCAAAATTTATGCTTTTATCGATAGCCAGAATATTAATCTTGCTATCCACGATTGTGGATGGAAACTAGATTTTGCAAGATTTTTTATTTGTCTGAACGATAGATATAAATTGCACGTTTATTTTTAAATATTTATTTTTTAAAAAAATGATATCATTTATAAAATAATCCGGGCCAACTTGAGACCAGCCACCTTGACAAACCCTGTTTAAGTATGATAGTATACAGTCCTAAACTCTCCTGCAAGGCGCAAGCATTTGCAGGATTTTTTGTGTCTACTTGGCGGATTCTTTAACTTGAGGTTTAATAAAAGGTAAAAGATCCTCTTTCTTGAGCAAGTGTGATTCATTACAACGAGCTACCATGGCGACACTTGGACGATGCGAGAAACCTACATATTCGACAATCTTCCCTTTTTCTCTTGCTTTATTCACTGCCGGTATCAAATCTGTATCTGAAGAGACTAATATGATTCGGTCACAAAGATTTTCATAAGCTGCAACCAACATCCCAACAGCAATATTGACATCAACGCCTTTTTCATGAAAGACATTATCAGATTTTAAAAGATAACCTAATGAGTATTTATAATTATGCTTTTTCAGATGCCCGAGTAGTTTTTGTTGATCATTAAATAATTTCTTTGTTTTATCTGTGCCGTCTGTTCTTATCTTTCCCACATAATATGTGGAGCTTACAAGCTCGTTTTCTGAAATAAGCATCTTTGAAAAGCCAGTAAAATCAAAATCAAGAAGCTGATGTAATCCCAAATCCTTAAGCTTAAAATAGAAATTACTACCATCAATAAAAACAATACATTTTTGTTTAGCCATGAAATTTATTATAACATAAACGAGCTATATTTGCGTAGAATATTCCCTCTTTTTGCCTCCTTCCCTAAAATCTCAATAATTTAATTTAATATTATTTAATTATATTATTTACACTTTTATATAATAAATATATAATCTATTAATATTAATATTTATATATATTATAGATATATCAAAAGTGCTATAGGAGGACGCCCTATGCCATACTTAGACACCATTACAAGTATCCTAAATGATGTAAAGGGCTGGTTCTTTGCCCTGATAGGAATTGTAACCCTGGTAGTTGTAGTTAAAAATGCATTTGCCTATCAGGCTGGAGATTCTGCTGAAAAACAGGATGCACTACGAAGCATTAAAAAAGCCATTATTATGGGTGGAGGAATTTTTATTCTTTCATGGTTTGCCACTTATGTTATAACAAAAATGTCTTCTGTCTCTTAATAAATCCCTAAAACAAGCAGGTATTTAAATGCAAATGGCAGACTGGATTAGTGAAATAATATCAGGTTCCTTCTGGAAAGCAGTAGACAATTTAATTGAAAGCTTTCTTAATTACGTATATGAATTTCTCTCTCAGGTAATAGTTCAACCGACAGAACCTTCAAAATATATACACAACTTTGATCAGTATCTAAAAGGAGTTCAATTCTTTGCTGGCGGGCTTCTTGTAATATTTGTAATATGGTCAGTATTTCGCCAGCTCTCAGGAGTAATGTATTCGGACGAAAGGTCCATGGGAAGCTATTTTATTCACATTACTTTTGCCGGAGCTCTTATCTATATCCTTCCCAAAGCAGTAACTCTTGTTTTCTTGCCAATAAATACTGCCCTTATAAACTTCATCGGAAGTGTAGGGATAGATGTTTCAGCAATAGATAATACCATGCAGACAGTATGGGGAGGGATCCGTGAAGAAGAGATTTCAAGAATCATGTTTCTTATACTTATTATAGCTATTGTCGTATTTGGAATAGCAGGCGCAATCCGTTATATAGAGACAATAATTGCAATACTGATATCTCCCCTGGTAGCCCTTTCTGTTATAAATAATGGAGATGGGCTTCAGGTCTGGTTAAGAGAATTAATAGCCATAGTTTTTACCCAGACAATTCATTTCTTAATTCTCCAGATCCTTCTTTCCATAATAGGGGGAGTAGAAAATATGACGCTTATGATTATCCTATCTATTGGTACTATTGCGGTAGGCTTAAGAGGGCCACAGATTCTTCGTCAGTATCTTTACAAAACGGGCACTTCATCAGCTCTTGTTTCTTCTATAGGTTCGGTTTCACGGTTGGGCATGATGGGAGTAATGATAAAACGATAAGAAATAAACAAAAATGACTGAAATAAGCGAAAAGAAAAGAAAACTTCCACGCCATATAGACGGGCGCATAATGATAGGGCCAATGCCTGTAAAAAATTTCTTTATCCTTCTTCCGGCCGTTGCATTAAT
>JAMCSM010000088.1 GCA_023380915.1 Actinomycetota bacterium
TTGAGTCATTCAGAGAATTTTTGATACAAAAGGGGTTTCTTGAAGTTGAGACTCCTATTTTGCAGCCAATCCCGGGTGGGGCTGCTGCAAAACCTTTTATTACACATCATAATACTCTTGACATGGAGTTGTATCTCCGTATCGCTCCGGAATTATACCTAAAAAGACTCATTATTGGAGGGTTCGAAAAAGTTTTCGAACTCAACAGAAATTTCAGGAATGAGGGTATTTCACACAAACATAATCCCGAATTTACGATGCTGGAATTCTACCAGGCTTTTGCGGATTACAATGACATGATGGCATTAACCGAAGAATTGATAAAACATGTAGCCCAGAAATCTGTTGGGACTTTAAAGATAAAATATAAGGATAATGAAATAAATCTTGAAGGAAATTGGGAAAAAATTTCAATGATTGATTCAATCAAAAAATATGGCGGAATAGCTGTAAATTTTGAAATGAGCCTTAGGGAATTATCAGCTATTGCCCGGAAATTTGATGTTGAAATTGATGGAAGTTTCAGCAAAGGTAAAATTATCAATGAAATTTTTGAAAAAACAGTGGAACACAATTT
Organism: Actinomycetota bacterium; assembly: GCA_023380915.1. Next base: position 578 of record JAMCSM010000088.1, read on the forward strand.
GATTCAGCCGGCTTTTATCAAAGATTATCCAATCGATATTTCGCCTCTTGCAAGGAATCATCCTGAAAACGTAAACCTGACAGAACGTTTTGAATTATTTATGGGTGGTGAAGAAATAGCCAATGCATTTTCGGAGCTAATAGACCCTAAAGAACAGATGCTCAGATTCAAAAAACAGGTAAACAGTAAAATAGAAGAGGAAAGAGTAACGGGAAAGATTGATATTGATTTCATTAAGGCGCTTGAATATGGCATGCCTCCCACAGGCGGTGAAGGTATTGGAATTGACAGGCTGGTAATGATTTTGACCGATAATAAGTCTATAAGAGACGTCATATTATTCCCTCTTATGAAACCGGAAACCGATATTCGCACTCCTCCTGATGTTAATATTTAAAATGAAAGATGATATAATTTTGTCTAGGAGGCACGTCATGATTTGTGAGTTTTGCAATAACAATGAAGCCAGCATTCATCTTGTAAAAATAATAAATAATAGTATGGAAAAGTTAAATCTTTGCGCAGAATGTGTTAAAAACTTTTCATTTACTCCTGAAGATGATTTTTTCAGTGATTTAAATGATCTCATTTCAAAAGTTTTTGAGATTGATATAAAAATTGTAGATAAAAGCGCTGCTGGAAAACTATTCAGTAAAATTGATTCGAGTGATAATAAAAAGTGTTCATATTGCGGCATTGATTTGAATACTATAAAAGCAATTGGAAAAGTAGGATGTGGAAAATGTTATTATGAATTCAGAGACAATCTTTTCCCTTTAATAAAATCTATTCACGGTAATATTGAGCACAAGGGAAAAGCACCTTCTGTATCAAATGATGATATTAAGCTTGAGAAGGAAATAAGGGATTTAAAATTCAAGCTTAAAGAAGAGATAACTGTTGAAAATTTTGAAGAGGCTGCAAAACTCAGGGATACAATAAAAAAATTGCAGCGCCGGCTTTACATAGAAAAAAAATAAATTTTTTAGCAAAATATAAAAAATTATTTATTTATTAAAAGTTAAATTAAAAAGCAGCAAGGTAAATTTCTTAAAGTATGAATAAAAATGAGGTTATAATAACAACTAGAGCAAGAATAGCCAGAAATATAGATAGTTTCAGGTTCAGCAGCATTAATTCGATTGAAGAGAAAAAAGATATAATGAATATGGTTAAAGATATTTTTTTTTATAGGAAGGGAAACGGAACGTATAATTTTCTTTCTGTTAATAAACTGACAAGAACACAACGGCAGTTTTTGATTGAGAGGCATATAATGAGCCAGGAAATGAATTCAAAATTGAACGGCAAGGGATTGATTACGAATTGTGAATCTTTTGACAGGGATAATCTTTTATCCATCATGATAAATGAGGAAGATCACCTGAGAATTCAATGTGTAAACAAAGGCTTGAATATAAGACAATCTTATGGTGAGATTTCGAAAATTGAAAAAGATTACCTATAAAAATTGAAATTTTCCTATGACAAGGATTTTGGATATCTTACCGCGTGTCCTACAAATCTGGGAACCGGTTTAAGAATTTCTGTAATCGCCCATCTGCCAGCGCTTGTTGTGAGTTCCAGAATAGAAAATTTTATAAAAAATTTAAATAAAACCGGTTATGGCGTCAGAGGTTATTTTGGAGAAAATTCGGAAGTTATAGGTAATCTTTTTCAAATTTCGAATCAAATTTCTTTGGGAAAATATGAAGAACAAATAATTGAGGAAATGAACGCTGTATGCTTAAATATAATAGATGAAGAAAATAAAGCAGTAGAATATCTCAGAGAAACAAAACCGATTGGTGTTGAAGACAGCGTTTACAGGTCCTATGGTATGCTGAGATATGCAAAAATATTATCTTATTGCGAAGCTCTGGAATTGCTTTCAATGCTTAAACTGGGTCTGGAACTGAAGATAATTTGCAATATTAGAATTTTTAATTTATATGATTTAATAAACTTAATGGGTGAATCCAACCTGTTGCTGAATTTTGTCGATAATAATAAAAAGAATATAAAAAATGATGAGATTGATAAGATACGTGCTGATTTAATAAAAAATAAAATATTAAAGGGAATTGATATAAATGTTTGAAAGATTTACAGAAAGAGCCCGAAAAGTTATTGTAAGGGCACAGGATGAAGCCAGATTTCTGAAGCAAAATTATATAGGTACAGAACATCTGCTTCTTGGATTGATAGCTGAGAAAGAAGGGATTGCAGCAAAAGTTTTGCTGGCATTAAATATCTCGCTCGAAGATATTAAAATGGCAATAAAAGATTCTGTAACGGAAGGTTCCTCTGAATCATACGAACATATACCATTTACTCCAAGGGCAAAAAAAGTACTGGAATTATCACTTCGCGAAGCTCTTCAATTGGGTCATAACTATATAGGTACGGAACACATACTTCTGGGTCTGCTGAGAGAAGGAGAGGGGGTAGCGGCAAGAGTATTAAACGGTTTTGGCATTAACCTTGAAATAGTTAAAGATAAAATAAGGGAGATATTGAATAAATACCCCTTTTATCCACAGGATGAGACAACTCCGGGAAGCGACAAAGCTCAAAAAAGAGTTTTAAAGACGTTGAATCAGTATGGAAGAGATTTAACTCAGCTTGCAAAAGAAGGAAAACTTGATCCTGTAATAGGCCGAAAGAAAGAAATTGAAAGAGTAATGCAAATACTTTCACGAAGGACAAAAAATAATCCAATCCTGATTGGAGAATCGGGAGTTGGTAAAACTGCAATAGTTGAAGGACTGGCACAATATATAATTACAAAAGAAGTGCCTCTTAATTTAAGAAATAAAAAAATATTTACTCTGGATCTTGGTGCTTTAGTTGCAGGTTCAAGGTACAGAGGTGATTTTGAAGAAAGACTCAAAAAAGTTCTGCAGGAAATAAAAGAAGACGGCGATATAATGATCTTTATCGATGAGGTTCATACTCTGGTGGGAGCAGGTGCTGCCGAAGGGGCGATAGATGCTGCAAGCATAT
>JAMCSM010000089.1 GCA_023380915.1 Actinomycetota bacterium
ATTGATTGTTCGATGCTGGCCAGAGAAGCAGGAAAAATATTAAAAGGAGGAGGAGGCGGAAAAAAAGAATTTGCCCAGGTTGGAGGATCTGATGTAGGAGCTTTAGGTGAAGCTATTAGTTTTATAGTGAAGAAAGTAAGAGAAATTTTAGATATTAAGGGATCCAGAGTATAAACTGTTGCCATGATTGTCTTATAATTTATTTTTTCATTTTATGATGAGAATAATGGGGTTAGACATAGGTGATAAAAGAATAGGAGTTGCAGTAACAGATAAGTTGGGTATAATTGCAACTCCCCTGACAGTAATAAAAAATGACGATATGGCAAAAGAGCATTTATTGAACATAATCAAGGAAAAGAAAATTAAGAAAATTATAATTGGCTTGCCCTATAATTTAAAAGGGGAAACAGGTTTCCAGGCAAAAAAGGTGGTTGAATTTGTTGAAAATAACTTAAAATCAACGGACATTCAGGTAGAAATGATTGATGAACGTTTCACTTCAAAAATTTCATATCAGGTACGCTCGAAAGCTTCAGGAGATTCTTATAATAAAAAAGATGGTACAATAGATAAAATGTCAGCTGCAATATTGCTGAACGACTATATTGAAAAAAATAAAAACTGAGAATATAAATTTTATAAGAAATTAGTCGGTTAGATACATAATATAGAAAAATAAAAGAAGAAAAATAATGAAATCAGAAATTAAATTTAATTTAAAAAAAATTAAAGGTAAGTTTTTTTTCAAAAATAATAAAGTTTGCAGGATAGCAATAATTTTTATAGCGATATTTGCACTTTCTGCTTTTACAGCTTCAATTTTGATTTCATGCAGTGCTGTTTCAACGGGCACAAAAGAAACAATTCAGAAGGGAATAAAAGTGGAAGTGGAAATAAAAGAAGGAATGAGCCTTACCCAGATAGCAAATCTTCTTCAAGAAAAGGGTATTATAGACGACGCTTTTTACTTTAAACTGTATGTGCAGCAACAGGATAAAGAAAAGAGTCTGCTTCCTGGAAAGTTCATGCTTATTACAGGTTCTGATTATGATTCAGTTCTAAAATCAATAACTTCTTCCACAACAGCAAGTGTGGTATATAAACTTGCAATTCCTGAAGGTTATACAATAACCCAGACACTGGATAAAATTTCAAAGGACATCCCATTTATTGAAAGGTCGGATCTTGACAGCGCAGCCAGAGTGGAAAATTACAGTTATGAATTCCTGAAGGACAAAACAAGCCTTGAAGGATTTTTATTTCCAAAAACTTATGATGTAACAACAAATTACACAGCAAAAAATATTATTGAGATGCTCCTGGCACAATATCAGTTGGAAACGGGAACTCTTGATTATACAAATGCAACTAATAATAATTACTCACCTTATGACATTTTAATTATTGCATCAATGATTGAAAGGGAAGCTTATGTACCTGAGGAGAGGCCTCTCATTTCATCAGTAATTAATAACAGGTTAAAAATAAATATGCTTTTACAAATTGATGCTACAGTACGTTATGCATTAAATAAATGGGATGGCATTGTAACGAATAAAGACTTGGAAACTGATTCCCCTTACAATACTTATAAGTATGCCGGCCTGACTCCTACTCCGATATGCAGTCCGGGGCTTGCATCAATTGAAGCTGCTATTAACCCTGCCAATGTTGATTATTTATATTATGTTGTTACTGATGAAGTGAAGCATACACATTCATTTTCTAAAACTCTCGAAGGCCAGCAGCAAAATCAAACGAATGCAAGCAGTTGAAATAAAATATACCTGGCTCAAATAAAAAAATGACCGATTTCCTTAATTTCAAAGAAATAAAAAAATATCTGGATGAGAAAGACCTGCTGATAAAATTAAGATCTGAAGCAGCTGCTAAAAAAATACCAATAATAGAGTATGAAACAGGTGCTTTTCTGGAAGTTATCAGTATTTTAAAAAGACCGCAAAACGTGCTTGAAATAGGATGCGGTGCAGGTTATTCCTCATATTTTTTGATAAAAAATCTTGGGAATAATACTAGTTATACCGGAATTGATTTAAACAGGGAAAGACTTGAGAATGCACAAAAATTTATATTTGAGACCTTCATTGATGAATACGGTGGTCGGGGTAAAAATCTTGAATTAATCAAAATAAACTTTATACATGGGAACGCACTGAAAATAATTCCTGTTATTGATGAAGTATTTGATCTTGTATTTATCGATGCTGCCAAATTAGAATATCCTTTATATATAAAAAGCTTGACAGGAAAACTTTCAAAAAATGCCGTTGTAATTGCCGATAATGTTTTTTATAATGATAAAATTTTTGAATCCAGTTTTTCTAAACACGACAGCAGAAGTATTGCTGGATTAAGAGAATATGTAGAATTCATAACAACCTGCGAATATTTTGAAAATCATTTTCTGGATATAGGTGACGGAATAGCCTTATCATTCTTCACGGACAGCTGAAATAAAAAATTGTTTTGGAGAAAAATAATAAAAAGAAAATTTAAAACCGGAAAAATTATATTAATCGGTGTTTCTGTGGTTTTTTGTTCTGAATTTAAAGAAAGGGACAAATTATAATTTTATGGTAAGAAAAGATAAAAAAAATAAAATTAAAATTCCTGAATTATGTGTTCCTGCAAGCAATCTGAACGTACTAAAATATGCCGTGGCTTATGGAGCTGATGCCGTTTATATCGGTGGAAGTAAATATAATCTCAGGACTTTCGGTAAAAATTTTACAATAGAAGAATTGCGAAAAGGGATTGAGTTTGCTCATTCAAATAATGTAAAAGTTTATTTTACCCTCAATGCAATAATAAGCGAAAATGAAATAGAAAATGTGAAAAATTATATAAATAAAATAAAAGATTTAAAATTTGATGCATTTATAATCTCTGATCCCGCAGTTCTTTGTCTAATAAAACAAATAATACCGGATGCCCGTATTCATATAAGTACGCAAACCTCGACTTCAAACAGTCTTGCTGTTAATTTCTGGTTATCAGCTGGTGCATCCCGGATAACTCTGGCTCGAGAAATTAGTTTTGCTGATTTAAAAAAAATAATAACCAATAAAAATCTAGCTACTGAAATTGAGGTCTTTATTCATGGTGCGTTATGCATTTCATATTCCGGCCGTTGTATGCTTTCGAAGTACATGTCAGGCCGTGATGCCAATAAGGGCGAATGTTCTCATTCATGCAGATGGCTGTATTATCTCATGGAGGAAAAAAGGCCCAATCTGTTTTTCCCTATTGATCAGGATAAAAGGGGAACTTATATTTATAATTCACGAGATCTCTGTCTGCTTCCAAAACTGGATTTGATTGTTGCAGCCGGACCTGACAGCCTGAAAATTGAAGGAAGGATGAAAACTGAAAGTTATGTAAGCCTGACCACTTGGGTTTATAAAAATGCCTTGAAATACATTGAAGAAGGAAAGTTTACAGAACAGAAAATATCATATCTTATGAAAGAGTTTGATAAGGGTACACACAGGAATTTTACTACAGGTTTTATGTTCCTTGATGATAGTAAACACCAGGAACTTACTGAAAATGACAATGTGGGATACATACAGAAATACAGGTTTGCAGGTCTTTATGAAAGCTTCAATAAAAAATATAACAGCCCTGTTATAAAAGTAAAAAATCAATTTAAATCAGGGGATGTGCTTGATATCCTGCAGCCAAATGAAAATCCTGTGAAATTTGTTGTCAAAAAAATGTTTCTTGTAAATAATGGAGAAGAAATAAGTATTGCCAACCCAAATGATTCAGTAATAATTTGCAATCTTGGTAAAATCAACCGTTTTTCAATTTTTAGAATAAGAGCTTAAATAAATTTTAGATTATAACGAATAGAATTTTATCTCTTGTGCTCCAGCATAGGAGATAAAATTGGTTGGACTAAGCCGCTAATTAAAGAATTAAATATATAATTTCTTCTATGCAGAAAGTATAAGAATAATCGTAATAGAAGATATAACATAAAGAAGATAAATGATACCGGAATTGGACACTACTTTATACATATATTGAAAAAACCAAAAGGGAAATCCCACTCTGGTATAAAATCTAGGTAGAACGCAAGGAATAATAAAGTAAGAGGGCATGAATTTACCACTGCTCTCCAAAGAGGAGCTGTTGGTATAGTTTATGTTAGGGTTATTTAAATAAATTGTCATGATGTATCAACTGTTTCCGGCTCGCAGGTGTTTCTATCTATCCAGAAAGAAAACCTGGGGATTAAATGATGGAGAGTCAGAATACCAATCCTGCAGCATGGGCACTTTGAAATGTCATTTCCAGTTAACTCCAGCATTGTCTCTTCAAGACTTTGATCCGGTCTTTCACAAGTTTTACCAGGGACACCAAAAAGTTTTTTTAGGTGTGCTATATTTTCTTTTCGGTTACGGTTGCTTACAAACCCAAAGTGCCTTATTCGGGTAAATGAGCTGGGAAGCACATGCAGAAGAAATCTTCTAATAAATTCACTTGCCTCAAGAGTTGCCTCTTTTTTACGGTCATTATCCTTACGGTCCCTGTATGTAAAGGTAACCTTTCCATCTTTAACATATTTAATTCGCTCATTGGAGATGGCAATCCTGAAAGCATAACGGCCAAGATAGTCAATAACCGTCTCCGGCCCTGCAAATGGTTTTTTGGAATATACAACCTAGTCTTCTTTGTAAAGCTCATCTATTAGAGAAGAAAATCCCTTTTTAGTTTCAAACTCGGTAGATTTCCCGGCAAAGGTAAGACTGCCTTCTGTGTATGCCATTTTAAGATAGTTTACAAACTTACCTCTAAATACCTTAGATAGAGCTTTTACTGAAAATAGATAATCTTTGTAGGTTGAGCTAATCCATTTTCTTCCATCAGGGGAAAGGGCTCCAGCAGAAATGATACAGTGAAGATGTATGTGCTCGGCTAGTTTCTGGTCCCAGGTATGAAGAATACAAATAAAGCCAACCTTTCCGCCAAGCTCATTTTCTCCAAACTGGAGAAGTGCTTCAGATACGCTTTTAAAGAGAATATCATAGACCAGCCTTTTATTGGAACGGGCAAGTGCATTTAACTTATGGGGCAGGGTAAATACATTGTGGAAATAATCAACTGGAAGGAGCTCTTCCTCCCGTTTTTTAACCCAGAGTAGCTTTGCCAGACTCTGGCATTTGGGACAGTGGCGGTTTCCGCAGGAGTTATATGTTGGATGACTATATCCGCATAGGTTGCAAACTTTCATATGTCCGCCAAGATATGATGTCCTGCATACTTCTACTGCATGCATGACTTTCTGGTGTGCAAGTGGCACCCTATTGGTCCTGCGGTAAGCATCACCAAATTCTTTAAATACATCAGCTAACTCCCACTTTATATTTGTCCTGGAATTATACTTTGCTACAGTATGTGTTAATACCATAATCTACTGGTTAGGGACGTAGAGTAAATCCAGTGGACTTTTGTTAGAGGCCAGATTCTGCCTAGCTACATGAAGATAAGCTGCTGTTGAGCCAATGGATGCATGTCCCATAAGAACCTGAATTGTTCTAATATCAACTCCAGCCTCAAGCATATGGGTAGCAAAGCTGTGCCTTAGGCCATGAAAGGTTACTTTCTTTTTAATACCAGCTTGCCTCTTTGCTAAATCAAATGCATATCTTGGCGAAGTTTTTGTAAGATGGCTTTTTGTTCTACCATTAGGGAATAACCAATACCGTGGATCAGGCCTGTATTTTTTCCAGTAAGTACGTAGTTCTTCAAGAAGTTTAGGTGAAAGTATTGTATAGCGGTCTTTTCTCCCTTTGCCATTTTCAATTCTTATCATCATTCTCTTACTATCAATATCACTAACTTTCAGTTTAATAAGTTCGCTAATTCTTAGTCCTGCCGCATAGGCAGTCATAATCATTACCCTGTGCTTATAGTTTCTAATGCAAGAAAAAAGCATAAGAAGCTCATCCGGGCTAAATACTTCAGGAAGTGGTCTTGGGTTTTTTCTAAGTGGAATTGAAAGTGCAAGATTGTCCCTACCTAAAGTCTTTCTGTAAAAGAAACGAATGCCAGCAGTTATGGTATTTATGGTACTCCATTTCAAGTTGCGATCGTTTATTAAATACAGAATGTAGTCTTTTAACTGGTTCTCATTTATCTTATCCGGAGACATGTGGTAATACTTTGCCAGTCCGTATACTGCTATTAGGTAACTTTTTTGTGTACTCTCAGTAAAATGGTGCAGCTGCATGTCGCCAATCATTTTTTCGCGTAGTGTGGTCATGATAGTTTCCTCCTCCTAAAAAAATTAAATAATTTTAGATGCATTATGACAGCATCCAGTAGGTAAATATTGTAATGGTTTTAATTTTTCAGTGGAAAAGAAAATGACCACAAATAGGATTATTATGATATCTGAGATTTGTTTGTATGAGTAAAAATATATGAATAAGTATTTTAAACTTTTAGGAAAGGTTTGTTAAAAACTACCGCGCCAGCGGTTTAGTTCAACTCGGCTTATATACTAACTCCACAACTTTTAACAATCTTTCCTTGGCAAATTATGCCAGTTTTTATACATTTTTCAGCTTGGTTATATCATTTTTGGGTTACTTTTAAACTTGTTTTTAAGTATTTATTTTTTCCAGTTGGAATAGAATCTTTTTAAATATTAATTAATTTATAACCAATGTTTTTAAAATAAAAAATTTTGAAATTTAATTGACTTATATTATATATATGTTATTATCACATATATGTAATAAATAATATTAAGAGGTAAAATTATGTGTGAAAATCATGAATACGGATCTTCAGAGTGTGGCTGTGGACATATGCATGGGCCAAGACATTTTAGTCATTCAGATTGTTGTAGCTCAATTTTTCCAAGCAAAAAGGAACAGATCGAACGTTTAAAAGACTGTAAACAAACGCTCCAGGATAAACTGAATGAAGTTGAAAATAGACTGAAAGACCTTGAGTAGAAGAATATAAGTTCTAAAAGAAGGATATGGTCTATTTATAGTAATAAAAGAACAAAAATAACTGACTGGATAACAAAAGAAAAATGCAAGAGCCAATTATAAAGGTTAAGAATTTAACGAAAAAATTTAACAAGCTGACAGCTGTAGACAATATCAGTTTTTCTGTTAATAAGGGTGCAATTTTTGGATTCCTTGGTCCCAATGGAGCAGGGAAAACTACAACCATTAGAATGTTAACGGGAATACTAATTCCTGATTCAGGAGAGGTATTGATAGATGGAATTAATATAAATAATAATCCTATAGAAGCAAAGATGAAACTGGGTGTTATCCCTGAAATGGGTAATATATATGTTGATTTAACTGCCAGGCAGAATGTTATTTTAGCTGGAAGATATTTTGGATTTTCAGGGAAAGAACTTTACAAAAAAGCAGATGACCTTTTAAACATATTTGAACTTTATGACAGAAAAGATGAACCTGTAATAACTTTTTCCAAGGGCATGAAACAAAGAGTTAATATTGCCAGTGCAATAGTTCATGAACCGGAAATTTTATTTTTAGATGAACCTACAAGCGGCCTTGATGTTAATAGCCAGAGACTTATAAAAAATATAATAAAAGAAATCAATCTGAAAAATG
>JAMCSM010000090.1 GCA_023380915.1 Actinomycetota bacterium
AGGATTTGTTGCTTAATGAGGAGCCTTACGGATATATCTATACCTGATATACTATTATGTTTTATATAGATTTTTAAATGACGCAACGAATTGGCTTTCATTTAGATTTTTACATGACGCAACAGAATGATTTCCGATATTTGTGTTGTTATTCTGCGATATTGTCACTCTTAAGTTATTCAGGGAAAATGTCACCTATGAATACAAGAGAGGAGCTATATCACATGACAGAAAAAGAGACCACAAGGCTTAAGGTAGCAGAGAAACTATTAGAAGGAAAGATAAAAGTTAAAGATGCTGCAAGAGGTATTGATTTGACTAAATCAGGCATATTTTTAAACAGATAATTGTATGTAAATTTCTTTTAATTTATATTAACAATGAAATTATATAAAGAATTATTTTATAAAGCATCCTTAACTGCATCATCTGAAGAATCTAATGCAATTTTTTTTGTATGAAAAACATTCTTTATTTCATTTTCAATTTCATCCATTAATTTAGGATTTTGAGAAAGAAATAATTTTGCATTTTCCCTTCCCTGTCCAATTCTTTCACCTTTAAATGAATACCATGATCCGCTTTTCCCCAATACTTCAACCTGTGTCCCAATATCAACTATGCTTCCTTCCCTTGATATTCCTTTTCCATACATGATATCAAATTCCGCTGATTTGAAGGGAGAGGCAACTTTATTTTTAACAACCTTTACTTTTACTCTGTTGCCGACAATTTCCGTACCATTTTTAATAACATCCACTTTTCTGATATCAAGCCTTACTGATGCATAAAATTTTAATGCTCTGCCTCCGGGTGTTACTTCAGGATTTCCAAACATTACTCCTATTTTCTCTCTTAGCTGATTTATGAAAATAACCATAGTCTTAGTTTTACTTACAAGAGCTGTTAATTTTCTTAAAGCTTGTGACATCAGTCTTGCCTGCAGGCCTATAAACGAATCTCCCATTTCTCCCTCAAGTTCTGCTCTCGGGACAAGTGCAGCTACAGAATCTATAACAATAACATCAAGTGCTGCGCTTTTAACTAAAATTTCACAGATTTCCAGAGCCTGTTCCCCACTATCGGGTTGAGACAGAAGTAATTCTTCTGTATTTACCCCAAGGTTCCTTGCATAAAGCGGATCCAGTGCATGCTCCGCATCAATAAATGCTGCAATTCCGCCGGTTTTTTGAGCATTTGCTATTACATGTAATGCAAGAGTTGTTTTTCCGCTTGATTCAGGACCAAAAATTTCTGTAACTCTGCCTCTTGGTATCCCGCCTATACCCAATGCCATATCAAGCTCAAGCGAACCTGTGGAAACAGATTCAATATCTTTTAAAGGCTCATCACTTCCAAGCCTCATTATTGTACCTTTTCCGTAAGTTCTTTCTATCTGGTTAAGCGCATTTTCTATTAATTTATCTCTATCCATAGTACTCCTTATTTTTTTAAATTAGATTTTTTAATCAATTATCCAACAAAAAGTAATTATAAAAAAGAGTAATAATCAAAAATATATTCATTAAAAAATTATTTTTCTGTATAATTGTATATTTATACATATTAATATTGGTACATTGTATCATATATCTAATTATATATAAACACATATTTTTAAATATTTTTGAAATCTGCGGATTTATAAGTTTTATAATTATAGTAATAGTTTATCAAATAAGATATAAAAAAATCAGGTTAAACAACGAATTTATTTTAATAAAAATTCTCTTTCAACACGATATTTAGGCACATCTCCGGAAAGAATACTTTCGTAAAGAACAACTTTGCTGCAAACATTATTCTTAAATTCCTTCAAGTTCAGATTTGCAGGAAATTCCGTTAAATTAACAGGCATTTTCATTCTTGCAATTGTTATATGCGGAATAAATTTTTTTTCTTCCTTTCTGGTCCCAAGTTCAGAAAGACTTTTTTCAATTTTATAGTATAAATTTTCAATTTCCCCGCTTCCTTTTCCAATAACTCCATAAAGAATTCTGGAAGCAGATAACCTTGGAAAACTGTCAAGTAAGCCATTAATTTCAAATTTAAAACTTTTAATTTCCTTTAAAAACTTCCCAACATTATGACATATTTGTTTTATTTCATTTTCCTTTATATTGCCCAAAAATTTTAATGTTATATGAATATTTTGAGATGGAACTGGTTTAATTTCCTTATGATGTTTGCTTAATTTTGATGAAATGTCATAAAAATAATCACATACTTCCTCTGAAAGATTTATGGCAATAAAAAGCCTTTTACATTTTTCAGTATTATATTCCTTAGCCTTATGTTTGCCGGCGCTTTCCAATATCAGACACCTGATTTAATTTATCCTGTTCTTTTCAATTTCAATTCTTAGCATATTTAAAACAAACTGTGAAACTCTGAATTTTATTTCAGTCCTTGTGCCAGTAAATCGGTTTTCAAAAATTTTAAAACTTCCATCTGGTTTTGCAATACAGGTATATACAAGCCCTACGTTCTTACCCTTTTCATCTGCTTCCGGTCCTGCAAATCCTGAGACACCTATTGCATAATCGGAATTAAATATTTTTTTTGAAGATAGTGCCATTTGCCTGCAAACCTGTTCACTTACCGCACCATATTTATTTAAATCATCCTTTTTTACATTAAGTAAATTCATCTTCGCATAATTTGAATATGATATTATCCCGCCGCAAAAATAATCTGAACTGCCTGGTATATCTGTTATCATACTTGAAATCAAGCCCCCTGTCATGGACTCAGCAGTACTGATTGTTATTTTTTTTCCATAATTCAGGATGCTTTTTTTTAGAGCTTGCATCATCAAATCATCATTTTCACCATAAATAAAAAAGCCAATTTCTTTTTTAATACGTCCGGATATTATATTAATATTTTTAGTATTAATTTCATCCGAACTTGATCTTGAAACAATAACCAGCTTTATAAGTCCGGGCATAGCAGTAATACCAATTTTTACTCCCAATACATCACTTTCTTTATAAATATCTTTTATTTTTTCCTCAATTTCACTTTCACTTATTCCTGTAGTTAAAAGTATCTTTCTTTTTAATTTTAAATTATCCTCACTTCTTTCAGAAAGATTTATCAACACTGGAAGAACATTGTTATTAAACATATCTTTCATTTCCCCGGGCACTCCTGGAATTGAAAAAATCCTCTTATTTCTTCCCTTCAGGTTGATCATAAAACCTGATGCGCTTCCAATGTTAGGGATAAAAGGAATAGAACCTTCAGGTATATAAGACTGTCTTAAAAGCCTGTCTCTTAATTTATCCGTCAGGACTTTTTTTTTGAATTTTAAACTTGTATTATCAAGCTTGTCATCCTTATAAAGCTTCAGGGACAAAGCTTCTGAAACTGCCTTTCTTGTAATATCATCGTCGGTGGGACCCAACCCTCCGCTTATTATGACCGTATCACTCTGATTTAAGGAATAGTTCAAAGCATCTATAATATCTTTTTCATCATCTTTTATAGTTATAATTAAATTGCATTCAATTCCGTTTTCAGCAAGTTTTTCAGAAATATATGTTGCATTTGTATTGACTGTAAGCCCCAGATTAAGCTCTGTTCCTATACAGATTATTGCAGACTTCATTCCCTGTCCATTCCCATATCTTTTTTAAATTTTAAAAAATCTTCCCTTGAAATTAAAACTTCTCTTGGTTTTGCACCATCATAGCCGCTTATAAATCCCCTGTTTTCAAGCTGATCAACAATTCGTGCAGCTCTGGAATAACCTATTCTTAACCTTCTTTGAAGCAATGATGCAGAAGCATGTGCAAATTCAATAAATACTTCAAGCGCTTCATATATTAAAGGATCATCTTCCATCTCCTTTTTTCCAATTTTAACATCAGCTTCAAAAATATCTTTAAGATATGAAGAACCTTTCTGGTCTTTGATATAATCAGTTATTATCTCTATTTCTCCCGTTGTAACAAATGCTCCCTGAATTCTTTCCGGTCTGGAAAATGAAACGGGAGAATAAAGCATGTCGCCTCTGCCTATAAGTTTTTCAGCTCCGGGTATATCCAATATAACCCTTGAATCAGTATTAGATGCAACATTAAATGCAATTCTTGATGGAATATTTGCCTTTATTACTCCGGTAATAACATTTACTGAAGGTCTTTGGGTCGCAATTATCAGATGTATGCCAACCGCGCGCCCCATTTGCGCAATTCTGTTTATGCTTTCTTCAACTTCTGATGCTGAGACTATCATCAGATCAGCCAGTTCATCTATTATTATCAGTACATACGGCAGTTTGACTAAATGCGGATCTCTTGACTTATTTTTTTCAACCTCACTGTTAAACTGTTCAAGATTCTTACAATTGTAATCTGACAATACTTTAAGCCTGTTTTCCATTTCATCTACAGCCCATGAAAGAGCTGTTGAAGCTTTTTTAGGATTTACAACCACAGGAGCAAGCAGATGCGGTATCCCGTTATAAATGCTAAGTTCGACCATTTTCGGATCTATCATTATAAATTTAACTTCCGAAGGTTTAATTTTTAATAAAAGCGATATGACAATACTGTTAATGCATGAACTTTTACCTGAATTGGTTGCTCCAGCAATAAGCAAATGAGGCATATGATTTATATCCATATAAACAACGTCTCCTGATAAATTTTTCCCCAGCGGTACTCTTAATATTTCCTTTGAAACAGGAGAATTATAAAGTGAATAAACATCACCAAGCGTAACAATGCTTTTTATTTTATTTGGAACCTCAATTCCAATGGCTGATTTACCTGGGATGGGAGTTAAAATACGGATATCCGAAGAGCCAAGCGCAACACAAAAATCATCTTCAAGACTTAACAGGCGCTGAACTTTCACTCCCGGAGAAAGTGTCAGTTCATACAAAGTCACAGAAGGACCTCTTACAACTGAACTTACTTTTGCTGCAAGATTAAAATCCCTGAAAAGATTATTTAAAATAAAAATATTTTCTTTTATATCCTGTTTATACAAACTTGGGGAAAGAGTTTTTGATTTTTTCAGCAAACTTTCCGGCGGCAGTTTGTAATTTGCATCCTCGCTTTCTTCTTGAGGAATGGACATCTCAAGCTGCGATTCCTTACTGATTTTTGTCGCAGGCTGTTTTGTGTACTGTCCTGTTTTTTCAGGCATGGTTCTCATTAAAACATCATCTTTTATTTCAACTTCATTTTCAGCATTTAAAGTTGACTTTTTTACATGATCGGTAATAAATGGAAATTTAGCAGTTATTTTCCCGTTTTTCTTATAAGCTGAATCATTTAAGTCCTGTTCAATATTTTCAATATATTTTACTTTTACAAAATCCTTATCTCCGCTTAATTCAATTGAATCTTTTTCTGAATGAGGAAAAACTTCTTTATCTCTTCCTTCTTCCAGTCTTTTTTGTCTTTTTTCTCTGTATCCTTCGGAAATTTTCCTGATTATCTCTATTAAGGAAACATTTGTGATTATTAGCAATGAGATTATCAGTAAAAATGAAAGGATTGTAACTGCTCCCGCCTTATTTGTAATTTTAAAAAATCCGTAGTATATCCCGGAACCAGTTATTCCGCCATGGCTTCTTATAAAAATTTCATCAAAAATATTATTTATGTTACTGCTTATAGCAAGCAGACCTGACAGTGAAAGAAAAAAAAGCAGGGAACCAAAGCTTAGTCTTATCTTAAAAAATGAAGATTTTTTTATAAAAAATCCTATACCCCAGGCAAGAATTAAAAGTGAAAAAATATATTTTTCCACACCAAACAAATATGATAAAAAATAATTTATATATTTGAGAACTACTCCGCTTTCACCCTTAACAAAAAGGCTGATAAAAAACAATATGGAAACCATTATTATTATTATTCCATATAATTCCCTTCTGCTTCTGATATAATTCTTTGCAGCAGCAGTTTCATCAGTTTTATATTTTTTCTTACTTAATTCAGATTGGGATTTTTTATTGTGTTTAATATTATTTGCGGTCATTTTTTTAGAGATCAAATATCAAAAATATAAATATTTTTAAAAACTTT
This sequence comes from Actinomycetota bacterium, assembly GCA_023380915.1. The sequence goes on from JAMCSM010000090.1 coordinate 6,048, forward strand.
AATTAAAGAAAAATATGCTTAATTTGATAATATTTTAGTAATTACTACAGGCTTTAATCTTATTTTTTTAATAAGGTACTTTTCCAGACGGTCATTTGCATATTTTTCAATAGTTGAAGCTGTTGTTATATTATTTTTAAAACAGTTGTTTACAGCTTCTGTAACTACATTTTTACATTCTTTAATTATAGAGTCAAAATTTTCCAAAAAGGTAACTCCCTTAAATGTTAAATCCGGTTCACAGAAAATTTCTTCCTTTTTTAAATCAACGCCTATTATATTTAAAACAACTCCATCTCTTGAAAGCAGTTTTCTGTCTCTTAAAACAATATCATCAATATCTCCAAATCCAAGACCATCAACATAAATTGTTCTCGTATCAATATTTTTTGATACCCTGCAAAGATTAGAATTGATTTTTATTACATCTCCGTTTTGAGCAATTACGATATTTTCTTCAGGAATTCCTACTTCCTGTGCAATTTTTCCATTTTGAACTTTATGCATGTTGTCACCATGAATAGGAATAAAATATCTTGGCCTTACAAGATTTATCATCATTTTAATTTCTTCCTGTGCAGCATGACCGGAGACATGAACTCCCGCTATTGATTCATAATATACATCTGCACCATGTTTAATAAGCATATTTATTATATTTGCAATGGCTTTTTCATTTCCGGGAATTGGCGAAGCTGAGATAATTACCATATCGCTTTTCATTATCTGAATCCTTTTATGCTCGTTTACAGCCATTTTATATAAGGCCGAAAGAGGCTCACCCTGTGTTCCTGTTGCAAGTATGGTAATTTTTTTCAATGGATACTCATCTATTTTATTGATTGGAATAATCAGATCCTCCGGTATCTTCAGATAACCAAGTTCACATGCAATTTTTATAGTTTTAAGCAATGATTTTCCAGAAATTGCAAGCTTTTTCTGAAACTTTTCCGACATATCCACTATCTGCTGTATTCTATGAATATGTGAAGAAAATGTAGTAACTATCACCCTTCCTTCTGCTTGAGTAAATTTTTCAAGAAGAGTTTTCCCGACATCTCTTTCAGATAATGTAAAACCTTCTTCTTCGGAATTAGTACTATCACAAAGAAGAACAAGAACTCCTTCTCTGCCATAAGTACCTATTTTTGAAAATTCAGTTATCTTCCCATCGAGAGGACTTTGATCAAATTTAAAATCTCCGCTGTGCAGTATTGTTCCAACATCAGTTTTAATTGCAATACCTATTGTATCCGGAATGCTGTGACTTACTCTGAAAAATTCAATAGTAAACGGTCCTATGTTTAACATATCATCTTCATCAATTTCATTAAGCTGGACGCCCTCAAAAATCTGGTGTTCATTCAACTTTAATTCTATTAAACCCTTAGTTAGCTTTGTAGCATAAACCGGAGCCATAACTTCTTTAAAAAGAAATGGAATTCCGCCTATATGGTCTTCATGCCCGTGAGTTATTATTATTGCCCTGAGCTTATTAACATTTCTTTTTACATAAGAAAAATCAGGGATAATGTAATCAACGCCCGGAAAATCCTCATCAGGAAACATAACACCGCAGTCTATAATAATCATATCTTCATCTTTTTCAAGTACCATCATGTTCTTCCCTATCTCATTAAATCCTCCGAGAGGTATCAGTTTTATACTTGATCTTTTTGACATGATTAAAAGTCCTGAAAATTTTCTTAAATAATACTACTTACTTGTTAAAAATAATTAATAAAAAAAATTATGATATTTTATTTTATATTATATTATATTATATTTTGAAAGTAATTTGCTAAAAGTTTCTTCTTCCGCTGGTTCCATATTATATAACGGCGGTCTTAACGGACCCACATTTATCCCCTTAAGATTTAAAGCTTTTTTAATTGGAATAGGGCTTGTAGTCATAAAAATACCATAAAATATATCAAGATATTTTTTATGCATATCTGCAGCAGCAGCAATATTGCTTTTTTTTATAAATCCAATCATTTCCTTAATTTCCCTGCCTATTATATGTGAAGCAACGCTTATAACTCCGGCTCCGCCAAGTGCTATTATTGCAAATGTGTCACCGTCATTTCCGCTGTAAATCTTAAAATCCTTATCAGTATCTCTTATAATTTCTGCAATTTGTCTTAAATCTGCACTTGCTTCCTTTATCCCTATAATATTCTTTAATCCTGAGATCGTCACGCATGTTTTTGAATTAATATTACAGCATGTTCTTGAAGGTACATTGTATACAATAATCGGAATATCAACGGAGTTTGAGACCGTTTCAAAATGCTTTACCAAACCGGATTGTGTTGGCTTGTTGTAATAAGGTGTAACTAAAAGCAAGGCATCTGCGCCGGCTGCCCGTGCTTTTTTTGATAATTCAACAGTATGGTAAGTATTGTTTGTACCTGTTCCTGCAATTATCTTAATTTTATCTTGAAATTTTTTCCTGCCGAACTTGAACAGTTCAATTTTTTCATCATCTGTCAAAGTCGGGGATTCCCCTGTTGTCCCGGCAAGCAGTAAACTGTCGCTTCCATTTTCAACAAGATAATCCATCAGCTTGTCTGTTGACTGCCAGTCTATATCATAATCATTATTAAATGGAGTAACCATTGCTGTTATAACTTCACCCAAATCAATCATTTTAACCTCCACATATAATAAAGATAATAAATTTTTAAATTTTAATAAGACTGTCAAGCCCGTAAGAAAAAACAGGAAGTTTGTCAATGTTTTTTATTGCAAGTATCAAACCCGGATAATAAGAAGATCTGTCAATACTGTCATGTTTAATAATAAGAGTTTGCCCTTTTGACCCGAAAATAACACTTTGATGTGCAAGCAAACCTGGAAGCCTTATACTGTGTATGTGAATGCCGTCAGAAAATGCTCCGCGGCTGCCTTCAAGTGTTTCTTTTTCAAATGGTAAAAACCTGGTTAAATTAAAATTTTTCTTCTCACTGATTGCCATTGAAGTTGCTATGGCTGTTCCTGAGGGTGCGTCCTTTTTTTTATCATGGTGCATTTCAATTATTTCGCAATTCTCAAAATAAGGAGCAGCAAGAGATGACAATATCATCATCAAGACAGCTCCAACTGAAAAGTTTGGAACAATAAATATTTTACTTGCGGATTTAACAGCTTTTTTTCGTATATTTTCAACTTCCTCTTTTTTTAAACCTGTGGCACCTACAATAATATCAAGCTTATTTTCAATCGCCCATAAGACGTTTTTATACACTATTTCAGGACCTGTAAAATCTATTATCAAATCAGGTTTGGCAATCTTTATATCTTCATAGTTATCAGTAACCTTAACTCCCGAAATTTCTCTTCCTGCCAGAACTCCTATGTCAGTGCCAATATTTATCCTGTCAAATCCTGCTACTATACTGATATCTTCTTCCATAATCAGTTCGGACAGCATTGACTTTCCCATTTTTCCGCAAATTCCAAATAAGGCAATTTTTTTCATTTTAACTCCTTAAAAATTTTTTTATCCACTTCCCCCAGAATCACTATATTTTTTCTTTCAGGGTCAAAATATTTGACGGCAGTATCATGGATATCACTTATGGTAACCATATCTATTTTATTTAAAATTTCATTAATAGGCAAAACCTGATTATCTACTAAAAGGCTTTTGCCGAAACGGAACATTCTTGAGCTGATTTCCTCTATATTTAAAACTATTCCTCCTTTTATATTTTCCTTTGCTCTGTCAAGCTCAATTTCATTCATTGAGTTTTTCCTGATATCTTCTATTTCCTTGCTAATTATTTCTATAACCTTTTGTGCATTTAAAGGATCGCTTGCTGCATAAATATCAATAATACCGGTATCTGTATATTGAGTATTGCCTGCAAAAATCGAATATGCAAGTCCCATATCTTCCCTTATTTTTTGAAATAATCTGCTGCTCATACTTCCGCCAAGAAGATTCATTAAAACAGTAAGAGGGTATCTGTCTGAACTTGACCTTCTGCATCCAATTCCTCCATAACATATATTAGCAGATTTTATTTTCTTTTTTACTATTTTTAAACTGCTCTTGATTTCAGGTTCTTTTTTTTCAATAATCTCCTTTTTATTAAATCCATTAAAAGCAAGACCGGCAGTATTTTTTTTAACAGCCTCCACCAGATCATTATGTTTTATATTGCCTGCCGCTGATACAACAATATTTTTAAAAACAAATCTTTTATTGAAATAATCCCAAATATCATTTATCAGAATATTTTGAAGTGATTCTCTTGTGCCAAGAATTGAAAGACTTAAGGGGTGATTATTTAAAACCAGCTCATAAAAATAATTAAAGATATCTTCTGAAGGTGTATCTTCAATCATTTTTATCTCTTCAAGAATTATTTTTTTTTCAGTATATAAGTTTTCCAGCAGAAAGGAAGGATTTAATACAACATCAAACAGAAGTTCAGCACATTTATTAAGATGAGTATCAATAAAATCACAATAAAAACATGAATTTTCCTTATCTGTAAAAGCATTGAAATCTGCACCTATCGAATCAAATTCAATAGCTATTTCCCTGTTTGATCTCTTTTTGGTTCCCTTAAAAAGAAGATGTTCGATAAGATGAGTAATACCATTTAACTTTACAGATTCACTTCTTGAACCGCTGGCAACCCAGATTCCAAGTGAAATTGATCTGAAATAAGGAATGTGTTCACTTATGATCCTTATTCCATTTCCAAGTTCGGTAACTTCATAATTTTCTAAATTTAAACTATTCAAGCAATTATATTAATCTTTCCTGTAAAAATTTTAAAATTTAAGTTAGCATTTCCTTTTTAGTGATCGAAATATAAGTAATGCTACAAGTATCAACGGCTTAGGTGCTTCGAAAACACGCAAGCTTTGCCCCAGCGAGTCAAAGTTTGCTCAGATTTCAGGCTTCGCTCTCCTCTTTTGAGAGGAACCATGCCCGCTCCGCCTTCAAATGGTTTTCTCAACACCTAAGCCTTATCCAATAATTTGCCCCTATCATAAAATTGTAAATGCCTTCAAAATTTAACCTCTCATGAAAATTTACAGATATTTTCAGGCTCTTTCCAGAGAGATTTTTCTTTCCTTTTTATCGATAGAGGAAACTTTAACAAGTATTTTTTCATTTAATTTGAGAAAATCTTCTACTTTATCAATCCTCTTATCGGTAACTTTGGAAATATGAAGCAGCCCGTCAATTCCAGGAATAATATTTATAAATGCTCCAAATTTTGTAATTCCAACTACTGTGCCTAAAAATTCATCGCCGACATTTATGTCATCAATTCCTTTAAGCAAAGCTTCAATTTTTTTTCTGGCAAGAAATACATTATTTTCATCCGGAGAAACAATTTCAACAACTCCCTCGTTATCTTCATCATATAGTTCAATTGCTTCAAGATCAAATTCTTCTTTAATTGCTTTGATGTTTTTACCGCCAGGACCTATTATTTCACCAATTTTTTCTTTTGGAACTCTAAAGGTAGTGATTTTTGGAGCACTTTCTGATAATTTCTCCCTGTATTTTGGTATTGCTTCAAGCATTTTATTTAAAATAAAGATTCTTCCTGCCTGTGCCTTGTAAATAGCTTTTTTTATGATATCAACAGAAATGCCTTTTATTTTTATATCCATTTGAAGAGCAGTTATTCCATTTTTTGTCCCTGCTATCTTAAAATCCATATCTCCATAAAAATCTTCAACACCCTGAATATCTGACAGTACTACAAAATTTTCACTGGCTTCATCCTTTATTAAACCCATTGCAATTCCTGAAACAGGATTTAATATTGGAACTCCTGCATCCATTAAAGCTAAAGTTGAACCGCATACACTTGCCATGGATGTTGAACCATTTGATTCAAGTATCTCTGAAACAAGCCTTATTGAATATGGAAATGTTTCCTTATCAGGAATCATTGGTTTAAGAGCACGTTCAGCAAGTGCCCCGTGCCCGATTTCTCTTCTTCTGGGACCTCTGAAAGCACCGGTTTCTCCGGTTGAAAATGCTGGAAAATTATAATGATGCATAAATCTTTTAAACTCTTCAGAGTCTATGCTATCTATTTTTTGTGATTCCTTCATGGAGCCTAAAGCAAGAATTGTTAAAGCCTGAGTCTTACCCCTGGTGAATAAACCTGTCCCGTGTGTTGTTGCAGGAAACAGCCCGACTTCACATGTAATCTTCCTTATCTCGTCAGGTTTTCTGCCATCAGGCCTTATTCCGTCTTCCAGTATCATTTTTCTTACCAGTGTTCTTTCAAGATCCTTTAAGCTGTATGAAATACTTTCAGATTCATCAGGAAACTCCTCAATAAGTTTTGTTTTTACATCCTCATTTATTATTTTTAGCTCATCCTGAAAATAACCTTTTTTTGTTTCCTCCAGTATGTCAATCATTTCACCGGATTTTGCCTTTTGTGCAATATAATTTAATATTTCCTGCATTCTTGAGCGTGCAAGCTCATTAACCCTGTTTTTTACATCACAGTTTAATTCAAATCTGCAGCCTTCCTGAATTTTTTTACCAATTAATTGTTTGAAATCTTTTTGTGCATTAATTAACTTCCTGATTTCATTGTGAGCAATTTCAATGGCTTCCATAATTGTCTCCTCACTTGCTTCACTGCATCCTGCCTCAACCATTAATATTGCACTCTCCGTTCCTGCAATAATAATATCAATGCTTGATTTTTCTATTTCCTCATAATCAGGGTTAATTATGTATTTTTCCTTTATCTTTCCTATTCTTACGGCACCAATAGGCTCGTCTAAGGGAATATCTGAAATGGTTAAAGCCATTGAGGCTCCGTTCATGACAAGAATATCATAAGGATTAATCTGGTCAACTGACAGAATCGTTGCAACTATTTGCACTTCATTACGAAGATTTTTATCAAACAATGGCCTTAAAGGCCTGTCTGTAAGTCTTGATGTTAGTATAGCCTTATCTGATGCTTTTCCTTCACGTTTAAAAAATCCCCCCGGGATCTTGCCTGCAGCATACATTCTTTCTTCTACATCAACAACGAGAGGGAAAAAATCATAACTTTTTTCCGCATCTTCAGACATTACTGCAGTAACAAGTACTCCGCTGTTTCCATACTCAACCAGAACAGAACTGTTTGTTTGTTTTGCAAGCTTTCCGGTTGAAAATTTTATTGTCTTGCCGCCAATATCAATTTTAACGCTTTTTTCTTTACTATTTTCAATATTTAAATCAGAAATATTTTCCAAATATAAGAGGACCTCCCGACCTTTAAATTATTTTCTTAAACCTAAATCTTTTATTAATTTTTTGTATTTTGCCAGATCATGACTTTTAAGATACTCTATTAATCTTTTTCTCTTGCCAACCATCATTACAAAGATCGGAAGTGAAGCATGATCAGTCTTATTTAATTTTAAATGTTCATTTAACCGGTTTATTCTTGTAGTCAGAATTGCAATCTGGACTTCGGCAGATCCTGTATCGTTTTCATGAATCTTGAATTTTTCAATAAGGTTTTGTTTATCTGTTTTTGTAATGGACAACTTCTACTTTCACCCCTTTAAAAATATTATTAATTACTCTCAACACATACTTTAACACAAATAATTATTATTACGTATTTTTTTAAAATAAGTCAATAAAAATTTCCTATTGTTCCTGTTAAACTTTTATCCCAAAACATAATTTTAACATTTTATTATTATATTATTAAGAAATTTTTCATATAAGTTTACTTTATAAAAATATTTTTAAGATTTTTTTTGTGATTTAAAAAAATTGACAGAGCTTTTTATATCCTCATTAATTTGATTTACCAGGTCATGTATCAGATTAAACCTTCTTTCATCTCTTAAGTATTTTAAAAATATAATAGTTATTTTTTTTGAATAAATATTATTTTTAAAATTTAAAATATGGGCTTCAACTAAAGTTTTTCTGTATCCGAAAGTAGGATTATTTCCTATATTTATAATTGACGGAAGAAATTTATTTGAATTCTGGATTTTTATTTTCCCGATATAAACTCCATTTTTTGGTATAATATATGAGTCGTCTACTTCTATATTAGCTGTTGGAAAGCCAAGTTCTGCTCCCCTCAATAAACCTTTCTGAACGGTTCCTTCAATTGAAGGATAACGGCCAAGAAATAATCTGATTTTATCAATATTCCCGCTGTCATAAAAATCTCTGATAATAGTGCTTGATATAACAATATTGTTTATCTTAAGTAATTTAACAGCATGGGCAATCCTGCCATTTTCCTTTAAAAAATTTTTTAAAAACAGGAAATCTCCTTCCGCACTCTTTCCGAATCTGAAATTTTCACCTATAAATACTTCACTGGCATTAATCTTTTCAAGAATTATTTTACGGCAAAAATCTATTTTGCTTAAATTTGCAAATTCCCTGTTAAAATTTACACTTATAATATAATCAACTCCCATATTGTTTATCATTCTTATTTTTTCTTCAAAAGGCATTATAAGTTTTTTTGTTTTCTGACCGCTTATTAAATTAACAGGAGGAATATCAAAAGTAAGAACAATGCTTAATCCATTCACAATTTTTGCTCTTCTTATACATTTCTTGATAATGCTTTGATGACCTTTATGAATGCCGTCAAAAAAAACCTATGACCAGTATGTTTTACTTTTTTCAAAATAATTGTCTTTTAAATCTGCTAAATTTATTATTTGTGCCAATACATACCTTTTCTTTTTTAATATTAATAAAATAAATTTTTAAAGAATTCTTAAAATATATTTGATCAGGTATCTTCGATTGATATGGATTTTGTTAATTTTTGCTCTTTATTTAAAATATCATTTGTGCTGAAATCAACCACAGACTTATGCAGAAAGCTTCGTTTGCAGCCTGAATTTTTTATAAAAAAAATATCATTTTCTTTGATTAATTTTTTATCTGTCCTCTTATTATTTATCATATAACCATATAAGGGATATCCTTTTTCAAGCATTTTAAAATATTTTTTATAAACATATATTGTCTTTTTTCTATCTGCAAGCATTTTAATTAATATAAAATATTTATAATTAAAACTTCTTTTAATGCCTGCGCCATGACCAGCATTACCGAAATCATTTATAAGCTCAGATACAGTTACAGCATCATTTAAACTGAATTTTCCTATCTTTGTTCTTTTTAGCTCTGATAAAACAGCTCCGCAGCTTAATTTTTCCCCAATATCATTTGCAATTGATCTGATATATGTCCCTGCGCTGCAGCAAATACAGATATGAAATTCATTTAAACTAAAATTTAAAAGTTTTATATCATATATTGTTACATCATTATCTCCACTCTCAACTTCAATACCCTGTCTTGCGTATTCATAAAGATGTCTTCCTGATTTTTTTCTGGCACTGTAAGCCGGAATTTTCTGATGATATTTACCTTTAATATCTTTTAATATCATGGCAAGATCTTTTTTTCTTATTTTTACATTATCGGTTCTTATTGTTTTTCCCGTAATATCCCATGTATCGGTTTTTATTCCGGTTTTTATGGCAGTAATATATTCTTTTTCTTTTGACAGCATACTGTAAGACAATTTGGTTGCTTTGTTTATCAGAAGGATTAAAAGTCCTTCAGCAAAAGGATCAAGAGTTCCCGAATGGCCTATTTTGTTAAAAAAAAATTATTTTTCAGGATTCTTAAAACATCAAAGGAAGTTAAACCCGGCGGTTTATTTAATAAAATCAATCCGTTATAATTTTTAAAAAAATCAGATTTCTGCAGTTCGTTCATATTTTAAAATAAAAATTTTTTTTAAAATGTATATTGCTAATTGATCCATAATTACTTCCTAACATCTTTCTTCAATAACCCTTGCCAGATCATTTACTATGTTTTTTAATTCTCCCTGAGCAGTGTAAGCTGCAGCCATCCTGTGGCCCCCCCCGCCAAAAACACTTGCAATATCAGCAACATTTATCCCATTATTGGATGCGCGCAGCGATACCTTATAAAGATTTAACCCGATTTCCTTAAATAATGCAGCAATCTTTATATTCTTTACAGATCTTAACAATTCAATAATGCCGTCATTAGATGAGAAAGGTAATTCAAGTTTTTTAAAATCATCTTCCATTATGTATGAATAAATTAATTTTTCCCCTGAAATCAGCTTTATTCTCCTGAGGACAATTTCCAGCAGCTTAAATCTGTTTACAGGCTCGCACTCATAGATATTACTGTAAATATGGGAAGGATTAATATCATATTCAAGCAGGCAGCTTATAATTTTATGAACCTGTTTTGTTGTATTTGAATATTGAAATTTTCCGGTATCAGTTAGTATCCCCGTATATAATCCAACTGAAATTTCCCTGTCCATATATTTTCTGAAGAATTTATCAAATAGTAAAAAAACAATTTCAGCAGTAGCAGACCTTGCAGAATCTACAATATTGATATCTCCGAAGTTTGTATTGCTTAAATGATGATCTATATTGATAATCATTTCTGATTTTTTCCTGACAGTTGTTTCATCAAGTTTTACTCTTTTTATGTCAGAACAATCCAGAAATATTGAAATATACTTATTTTTAAATGGTATATCATCAGTATTTTTTAATATTTTCTGTATAAATGGTAAAAACTTGTACTGGTAAGGCATTTCACTGCTGCAAACGATACAGGCTTTTTTGCCAAGATTAATTAGCATCTTATAAAAAGAAACGGAAGAACCAATTCCATCGCCGTCAGGGTATAAATGAGTAAATATTACGAATTTATCATTACAGTCAATAGCTTCGCTAACTTTTTGAAAATTTTCCATTATATTCAGATAACTGCACACAGGTTTATTTTTTACTTTCCTTTGATTTCAAACTTTCAAGAATTTCATTAATTCTGATTCCTTTATCCACAGATTCATCATAAATAAATTTAATTTCAGGAATTGTTCTTAATTTTATCCTTTCAAGCAGATTTTTTTTTATAAAACCCTTGCTTTTATTCAAGCCTTCAAGACAGGTCTTTAAATTTTCATTCTTGTCCATTACCGTTATATAAACATCTATGTAATGATAATCAGCAGAAAGTTTTACATCAGTAACAGTGACAAAATTTATTCTGGGATCTTTTAATCTGGAATTAATTATATAACTTATTTCTCTTTGCAGATCCACTTCGACTTTTTTAATTCTTTCCATCACTTAAAAAAATTTTCAAAATCAACAATGTTAATTAAAATAATGATTTTAAAAAAAATCAGATTATTTCATATAAAAGAAAAATCAGCCGGTTACATTTTATACTTACTGGTTTTCAGTAACTTCTTTTATTTCATAAACTTCAAGAAGATCGCCTTTATTTATATCCTGGAAGTTTTCTATCTTTATTCCGCATTCATATCCTGCCGCAACTTTTTTAACATCTTCCTTAAACCGGTGTATTGACCCTATTTTACCATTAAATATTATTTTCCCGTCTCTGGTGATCCTTACCGGATTATTCCTTTCAACTTCACCTTCAGTAACATAACAACCGGCAACGAGTCCTACTTTTGGCATCTTAAATACTTCTCTTACTTCAACCTTGCCCTTTTCATACTCTTCAGTTTTAGGCTCAAGCATACCTTTGAAAGCAAGGATTAAATCATCTATTAATTTATATATTATTTCATAAGTTCTAATTTCAACCTTTTCTGTTTTAGCTATTACTTTTGCCTGGGCAGTAGGAACAACTCCAAAACCTATTACTATTGCATTTGAAGCTGCAGCCAGGTCAATATCACTATCTATGATTGCACCGACACCTTTGTGTATTATGTTAATTTTCATCTCGTCAGTTTCAATTTTTTTAAGAGACTGCTCAACTGCATCCAGTGAACCATTTACATCAGCTTTTAAAATAATTGCCAGTTTTTTTACTTCACTTAATCTTGAAATTTCTGAAAATTGCTCCAGTGAAATATGTCTCTTGCTTTCTGAAATTTTTTGCAGATTTTCTGCATATGATTTTTTTGAAAGAAGTTCCTTTGCAATTTTTTCATTTTTTACTATAAAAAATTTATCTCCTGCTTTTGGAATGGATGGAAAACCTAAAACTTCAACTGGTTGGGATAAAAGCGCCTTGCTGATTTTATTGCCTTTATCATCCTGTAATGCTCTGACTTTTCCAAATGAATTTCCTGTAATAAAGAAGTCTCCTGCTTTAATTGAGCCTCTCTTTACTATAATTGTGCCTATGGGTCCCATTCCCTTATCAAGCTTTGATTCTATAATAATTCCGTAACCTTCAGCATTTGGATTTCCCTTTATATCATTCATATCTGCAACAAGCAGAATCATTTCCAGAAGTTCATCAATATTAATTTTGTTTTTAGCAGAAACTTCAACGCAAATTGTATCTCCTCCCCATTCTTCCGGGACCAGACCATATTCTGTAAGGCTTTTTTTAACTTTTTCAGGATCCGCATCAGATAAATCTATTTTGTTTATTGCAACAATTATTGACACATTTGCTGCTTTTGCATGATCAATAGCTTCCACGGTTTGGGGCATTATTCCATCATTTGCTGCTACCACAATGACTGCTATATCGGTAACTCTTGCTCCTCTTGCTCTCATGGAAGTAAAAGCTTCGTGACCCGGAGTGTCAATAAAAGTTATTTTTCTGTTCCTGTATTCAATCTGATAAGCACCTATATGCTGGGTAATACCGCCTGCTTCTCCAGATGCCACATCGGATTTTCTTATAGCATCAAGAAGAGTAGTTTTACCGTGATCAACATGACCCATAACAGTAACAACAGGAGGTCTTAGAATTAAATCTTTTGGTTCATCCCTGTATAAATTATCCAGTTTATTTTCAAAACCGATTATTACAAATTTAAAATTATATTCTTCTGACAGGATTTCTATCAGGTCGCTGTCAAGAGCCTGATTAATGGTTACAACCTCTCCCATCTTAAATAATGTTTTAATTATCTCACTTGAGGAAATATTTATTCTTTCTGAAAGCTGTTTTATGGTAACCCCTGCTGGAAGTTCAATCAGTTTTTTTATTTCAGGTCTTTTTTTAACTTCCTCTTCTAATATATCAGGTTTTTTCTTTTTTAATGTCAGAGCAGCTTCACTGACAGCAGTTTTACCGGCTTTATCTTTTAAAACAGTTTTACCTCTTGATTTTACTAATTTATCCTCCCTGGCAAGTTCCTTTAAGAGCACGCTTCTGACATTTAATTTTTTTTCTTCTTCCCATCTTAGTGATTTACTTTTAATTGCAGCTTCCTTATCTGCCGCATGTTCTTTGTCTGCTTTTGATTCTTTTAATTCACTATCGGTCTTTTTCTCATCGATAGAAATAATATACAAATTATCTGCGCCTTTTTCTTTTGCAATTTTATTATCTTTAATAACTTTTCCTTTTTTAGTATCTTTTTTTATATTACCTTCAGTATCTTTGGAAGTTTTTAAAGCTTCAAAGATTTTCCCAAGATCTTCCTGACTAACCGAAGATGAATGACTTTTAGCATCTACCCCTATTCTGGCGCAGACATCCAGTATCTCTTTTGAGGTTAATTTATTTTCTTTAGCTATCTGATAAATTCTATGTGAACTCATTAATTACACCTGTTATTATTTTAAATTTTTCCTTTCATTTCTTGCTGCATTAAGTTCATCTTCATATTGAGACTCACTTTTTATATCTATTTTCCAGTTAGTTAATTTAGCTGCAAGCCTTGCATTCTGACCATCTCTTCCAATGGCAAGTGATAACTGTTCATTTGGAACAACCACAAGAGCAAATTTTGTTTCCTCATCAGTTAAAACTTTTATTACTTTTGCAGGGCTTAATGCATTTTTTATAAAAGTTACAATATCATCACTATATTGTACAATATCAATTTTTTCACCTGCAAGCTCATCTACTACCATCCTGACTCTTGAGCCTTTCGGCCCAACACATGCTCCAACAGGATCAACATTTTTTTCACTTGAGCTTACGGCAATTTTAGTTCTATGCCCTGCTTCTCTTGCTATACTTTTAATGGTAACAATACCTTCATAAATTTCAGGAACTTCCAGCTCAAAAAGTCTCCTTATCAAACCACTGTGTGTTCTTGATACAATAACCTGGGGACCTTTTGTGGTTTTTCTGACTTCCGATATATAACATTTTATTCTTTCTCCATGTTTGTATTTTTCACCGGGTACCTGTTCATTTGAGGGAAGTAATGCCTCCACTTTCCCCAGATCAACAAGAGTCCATCTTGCATCATGCTGCTGTATAATGCCTATAACCATATCTCCGGCACGTTCCTTATATTCGTCATACATTACTTCCCGTTCAGCTTCCTTTATCTTTTGTGTTATAACCTGCTTAGCTGTCTGAGCTGCAATTCTGCCAAAATTTTCCGGTGTAACATCCACTTCAGAAATGCCTTCTTTTTCAGCTACATCTTCATCAAGAATTTTAAACACCTTAATTTCTCCTGAATCAAAATCCAAATCTACTCTGGCATTAAAATTAACCTTATAATTCTTCTTGTATGCAGAAACAAGAGCAACCTTAAGAGCATCAATCAATATGTCAAGATTTATGCCCTTTTCCCTTTCAAGTTCTTTTAATGCAATTATTAATTCTTTATTCAAGTTTACTCACCTGCTATTAAAAAATTTGCTAAAATAATAAAAATAGTGGGTTTTTCTGCCCACTAAATTTATTAGTTAAATTTAATATAAATCTTTGAATGATTATAGCATGAAAATAAAAAAGTTCAACAGGTGTTAAGCATAGACAGCAGGTTATTTAATCTGGTATACCTGTTTTCAACATTATTTTTGCTAACCGCCATTCCTATTGCTTTTTTACTTCCGATCAATACAACAAGCTCCTTAGCTCTGGTTATAGCGGTATATAAAAGGTTTCTTTGAAGAAGCATGTAATGAGATGTAAGTATCGGAACAATTACACATTTAAATTCAGAACCCTGGGATTTATGAATAGAAATTGCATAAGAAAGGCTGATTTCATCTGTATCATAAAAATTATAAGTAACAACCTTATCGCCAAAATCAACTTTAAATTCCTGTAAATTAAAATCTATATTTCTTATAAATCCTATATCACCGTTATATACATCTTTTTCATAATCATTTTTTAGCTGAATTATCTTGTCATTTAATCGGAACTCCGTATGCCCGCGTATTATTTTTACTGAATTTTTATTAAACTTTTCCTGAACTTTCAAGTTTAAATTCTCCACACCTGCAATTCCTTTATTTACAGGAACCAGTATCTGAATATCCTTTAAAGGATCATACCCGAATTTTTGTGGCAAATTATAATAAAGCATCTTTAAAATGACATTAACAGCTTCCTCGGGCTCCTGTTTTTCTATAAAGTAAAAATCATTAACATTTTCGTCATCAGCCTTGCTAAACAGGTTCGGGTATATGCCATCCCTGATTCTGTGGGCATTGTATATGATTCTGCTTTTGCCAAATTGTCTGTAAATTTTATTTAATCTGACTATTTTAAATACTCCGGAATTTATCATGTCATTTAAAACATTTCCCGGACCTACGGAAGGAAGCTGGTCTGCATCTCCTACAAAGATAATTTTCGTCCGCAAGTCAATGGCTTCAAGAAGATTTTTCATTAACTTTATATCTATCATTGAAGCTTCATCAATAATGAGTAGATCACAGGAAAGCTTATTAAACTTATTTCTTGAAAAAGTATTTAATTTTGGATTGTATTCCAGCAGCCTGTGGATTGTTTTAGCTTCCCTGCCTGTTGTCTCAGAAAGTCTTTTTGAAGCCCTTCCTGTAGGAGCAGCCAGTTTTACTCTTTTATTATCCCTTTCAAGAATCTTTAAAACATAATTTAAAATTGTACTTTTTCCTGTACCGGGGCTTCCCGTAATTATTAATATCTTTTCATAAACAGCACTTTTTATTGCCTCCTGCTGATCTTCATCTATTTCCATTCTGTAAAATTTTGAAATTTCCCTGATCTGACTTTCAATACTTATCAAATTCAAATTTGTTTTTGAAGGCTCCGCTTTTAATTTGACAAGCTGACCGGCAACAAATTTTTCATCAAGAAATGTTTGTGTAAGATATATCTTATTATCTGAAATTATAATATCTTTTTCTGTTTCAAGGATATTCAGGGTTTTTTTAATATCATTTATTTCAACATCAAGAAATTCTTTTGCCTGATTAAGCAGCAGCTCATAAGGAAAGTAACAGTTTCCTGCTTCCTGAAGCTGTTCAAGTATATATAAAATACCTGCCCTTATTCTGAAAATGGAATTTTTCTCAATACCTGCATTTTTTGCTATCCTGTCTGCTATTTTAAAGCCGATGCCGAATATATCATCACAAAGCTGAAAAGGATTTTTTCTGATAGTGTTAATTGAGTCATTTCCGTATTTTATAAATATTTTTTTTGCATAAGCGGGAGTTATTTCCAGAGACTGCAGAAAAATCATGATATCTTTTATCTTTGACTGCGCTGCCCATTCCTCTTTTATCTTCTTAATTCTTTTTAAAGCAAACCCGTCAATTTCATTTAAGCGGTTAATATCATTATCAAGAATTTCAAGAGTTTTTTCCTTAAAATGAGATACAATTTTTTTTGCCGTTGCAGGGCCGACACCTTTTATAAGACCGGAGCCAAGGTATTTTTCAATACCTTCATTTGTTGCAGGGGGAAGTATATTTGCATTCGTCATTTTAAACTGACGGCCGTATTTAGGGTTGTTTACAAATTCACCCGTGATTTCAATATGCTCACCGGCATTAACTTCTATTATTGAACCGAAAACAGTCTCAATGTTATTTTCATTATCAATTTTGAATCTGGCAACAATATAATTATTTTCAGGATTTTTATAAATAATCTTTTCTAAAATTCCCTTCAGTTTTATTTGTGGGTTGTAAGGATTGAAAGAATAATTCATTCATTTAGTGATGTTAATTTTTTTAAGAAGTTTTCCAAATCATTTAATTTTATTTCAATTTTTTCAGCTTTGTTCCTGTATTCAATATCTATTATTTCATCCTTGAGAAATTTTTTTCCAAAAATCAACTTAACCGGAACACCTGTTAAATCAGAATCCTTGAATTTAATTCCAGCACTTATATCCCTGTCATCATAAATTACTTCAACTTTATTTTTCATCAGCATTTCATAAGTTCGCTCTGCCGCATTCTTCAGCTTTTCCTCATTCATGTTTGTTGATATTATGCTTACTGTAAAAGGAGCTATACTTTTTGGCCAGATTATTCCTTTTTCATCATGACTTTGTTCAATTGCTGCAGCAAGCATTCTTGTAATACCTATGCCGTAACAGCCCATTATGTATGGTTTTAATTTACCGTCACCGTCAAGAAATTTACCATTTAATTTTTCACTGTATTTTGTGCCTAACTTAAAGATATGTCCTACTTCAATTCCCTTATCATAATTTAATTCCATGTTGCAGTCTTCGCATAAATCTCCGGGAACAGGGTACGTGAAATTTCCCCAGCCATTTACATCAAAATCTCTTTCAATATTAACATTCTTATAATGGTAGTTGATTTTATTTGCTCCACTTATTAAATTTGATTTGCCGTGTATTGAATAATCTGCATAAATTTTAATTTCCTTTTTCAGTCCTGCCGGACCGACAAACCCAATCGGCAGTTTATGTACATTATCTTCCTCATTTATGAATTCAAGTTTTGCACCCAGATATTTTTCCGCTTTACTGATATTTAAAGTCCTGTCACCTGAAAGAAGAAAAGCAAAAACACTGCCTTCCATGTTTTTTATAACTATGGTTTTTATAATTTTTTGAGGAGGCTCCTGCAAATAATTTGAAAGTTCTTCAATTGTTTTGACGTCTGGTGTGTATACTTCTTCAAGATTTTTGTTTTCCTTATCCGCGCCATTACTTTCACCGAAAATAGTCTTTAACCTGAACTTTGCATTATCTGTATTTGCAGCATATCCGCATTTATCACAATAAGCTATGGTTTCTTCACCATTTTGTGCAAGAATTACAAATTCATGTGAAGATTTTCCTCCTATAAGCCCTGTATCTGCTTCTACTACCTTGTATTTAAGACCAATCCTTTCAATTATTCTGGAATATGCTGCATACATTGCTTCATAATCCTTATCAAGCTGTTCCTCAGAGGCAGCAAAGCTGTAAGCATCCTTCATTATAAATTCTCTTGCACGCATCAGTCCATACCTTGGCCTGATTTCATCCCTGAACTTAACCTGAATCTGGTATAAATTAACCGGAAGATCCTTATAGGAATAAATATCTGCAGCAGTAAGAGTTGTAATCATCTCCTCATGTGTGGGTCCAAGACAAAAATCTCTTTCATTTCTGTCAGCCAGCTTAAACATGTCGCTTCCGTATTCATCCCATCTGTTTGACTGCTGCCACATTTCTGCAGGCTGAATTACAGGCATTAAAATTTCCTGCGCCCCGGCATTATTCATTTCTTCCCTTACAATGTTTTCAATTTTTTTTAAGACCCTGTATCCTGCCGGAAGAAATGCATATAATCCTGAAGCTATTTTCCTGATAAGACCTGCTCTTATGCTTAAGGAATGACTGATAATATCCGAATCGCCTGGATCTTCCTTTAGAGTTGGTAAAAAATACTGCGAAAACCTCAAAATCCTTCTCCTGTTATTAATTTAATTGTTACTTAGTTATTAAATATTATTTCCCTAAATATAATTTAATTTCAGTTTATTCCCATATTTTATTTATTTAAATCAGCTTTTCAAGTTCACAGGTAAATTCAGATATAACATCCTCAATTTCAACCCTTTTTAAGATTCTACCCTTAACAAAAACTGCAGCTTTTTTCATTCCGAAGGCAATACCTATATCTGCTTCTCTTGCTTCACCTGGTCCATTAACTATGCATCCCATTACGGCAACCTTTAACGGCTTGGCAACATTAGCCGTTATTCTTTCAATTTCTTCTGCTACAGCTTTTAAATCACTTTTTGTCCTTCCGCAGGTCGGACACGATATAATATCAATTCCATAATTTCGCAGATTTAAACTGTTAAGGATGTAATAACCTGCCTTAACCTCATAAATTGAACTGTCAGTTAAAGATACTCTTATTGTATCTCCAATCCCTTCATACAGTAATATCCCCAAACCTACCGAAGATTTGATTGCGCCTGCAAATTTTGATCCTGCTTCAGTTATACCCAGATGAAGAGGATAATTTATTTTTTCAGATAACGTTTTATAAACATGGATTGAATCCATTACCGAAGATGCCTTGGCTGAAATTTTAAAATTATAAAACTTCATATTTTCAAAAAGCCTTACATATTCCAGTGTGCTTTCAACCATTGCAGATACGCAGTCATTATTAAATTTATTTAATATTTTTTTATCAATTGAGCCTGAATTTACTCCAATTCTTATACATGAATCCAGATCCTTTGCTTTATTAATTATTTTTTTTGTTTTTTCCGGACCTCCAATATTTCCAGGGTTTATTCTGACGCAATGAGCTCCGGCTTCAAGTGCAAGGATTGCAAGTTCGCAGTCAAACTGTATATCAGCAACAAGCGGAACATTTTCAAAAAAACCTTCCCTGATTAAATCACGAATATGTGATATGGAATCACTGTCTGTGACAGCAATTCTGATAATTTCACACCCTGAATTTATTAATGATATGATTTCATCCTTTAAAAGATCCATCTGTTCAAATTTATTTTTTGTCATTGATTGAACAAGTATGGGATTATTGCCACCGATTCTTTTGCTGCCTATGGTGATTTCTCTTGTTTTTCTTCTTTTATAAATGTTATTCATAAATTTTTTAAAGTTTATTAAATAAACATCCTTTAAATATTTTATTAAATTATCAGTAAAATAAAATTAATTGCAATTAAATATAAGGATATAAGCAAACAAACAGTAAAATTTAAATTAAACTTACTACATATTGCTTATATTAATGGGTTTAATAATATCAAAAACAAATCCTATTACAAATAATGAAATAAAAATAATTATTCCAATATTATTGTATATTTGAACAGATTTTTTACTTACAGGCTTTTTTCTGATGGATTCTATCATCATTATTATAATATGTCCGCCATCAAGAGGAAGCAGCGGGATTAAATTACTGAATCCAAGGATTAAAGATACAAGTGCAACAAGCATTAAAAAATTCTGAAAACCCATTGCGGCAGACTGCTGAAAAATTGTTACAACCCCGAGAGGTGAAACAGGACGGGCTTGTAAAAATGGGAGCTTGCCTGTAAACAGCATCCCGAGAAGCTTGAAATATGTAACAGTAAAATCTCCAACTAATTTAAAACTGGCTTTAATTATTCCAGGGGGATTCATTTTTATTTTTTCAAGTGTAGGGCTTATGCCGAGATATCCCTGTCCTTCCTTAGCTCCAAGTTTAACTTTAATGTTTAATTCATTTTTATTTCTTAAAACCTTGAAAACTACTTCCTTGTCTGGAAATTTTTTTACATTAACTGAAAAATCATCCCAATTTTTTATTTGTGTATCATTTAAATACAAAATCTTATCATCAACATTTAAGCCATATGTTTGTGCAGGTGAATCTTTTTCAATAAAGCCAATGGTATTTGTTGGTGAATAAATTCCCATGCTGAAAAAAACAATAATAAGAATGACGGCAAATATTATATTCATCATTGCGCCGCCAAAAATAACCGAAAATTTTACATGAAACGGCTTTTTGTAATAAACACTTTCTTTTCTATCTTCGGGAACTTTCTCATCCCTGTCCATTCCTGATATTTTATTGTAGCCGCCAACAGGAATGGCAGACAGCCCCCAGAGAGTACCGCTTTTTGATTTGAACTTCAGAATTTTAGGGCCCATTCCAATAAAAAATTCTTCAACAAAAATTTTATTTATTTTTGCAAAAATAAAATGTCCAAATTCATGTACAATTATGATCAGTGAAAAACCAAGAATTGCCAGTATGTATTGAAAAACAACATTCATTTTTGTTAAATCTTTCCGAATCTTCTGTTTCTGCACTGATAATCATGAATTGCTTGTAAAAATTCCGCATCTGTAAAATCAGGCCATAAGGTTTTTGTAAAATAAAGCTCGCTGTATGCAATCTGCCATAAAAGGAAATTGCTTACTCTTAACTCTCCGCCCGTTCTGATTAATAAATCAGGATCAGGACAATTTTGAGTAAAAAGAAGTCCTGAAAAATATTTTTCATCCAGATCGTTAATATCTGCTTCATTATTTTTAATATTTGTGCAGGCTTTCCTTGCAGCCTCCAGAATTTCCTGCCTTGATCCGTAGCTGAATGCAATGTTTAATATTACATTGTTATTATTTTTCGTTGCATTTTCTGCATCTTCAAATCTTTTTAAAACTTTTCGGGGAATCATTTTTCTGTTTCCAATTAAAACAATTCTTACTCCATTTTTATTAAGTTCTTCCAGTTCAGAGGCAATAGTTTCAAAAAATAACTGCATAAGTCCCGATACTTCCTTTTGAGGTCTTTTCCAGTTCTCACTGGAAAATGAATAAGCGGTAAGATATTTGATTCCCAGATCAGAACAAAGGCACACAATGCGTTTTAATGGTTTTACTCCTTCTTTATGGCCTACAATACGTGGAAATCCTCTTTCTGATGCCCATCTGCCGTTTCCATCCATTATTACTGCAACATGAAGAGGAACAGGCTGTTTTTTTAGTTCTTCAATTATAGAGATTTTATTTGACGGCAATAAATTTGAAAATATTTTCAATGTAGCTTATATGCACCTAAACTTCCATAATTTCACTTTCTTTTTGAGCTAAAATCCGGTTAATTTTTTCAATATATTCATCTGTAAGATCCTGCATTTCTTTTTCAAGAATTTCCAGATCATCTTCTGTAATCTCAGCTTTTTTTTCAAGTTTTTTAAAATCCTCTATTCCGTCACGACGGATGTTTCTGATTGCAACTCTACCTTCTTCTGCAATTTTTTTAACAACCTTTACAAGTTCCCTTCTTCGTTCTTCATTAAGGGGGGGTATGGACAATCTTATTACCTTGCCGTCATTTGAAGGATTAAGTCCAAGATCAGAAGCAAGAATTTGTTTTTCAATATCCTTTAAAAACTTTGGCTCATATGGTGAAATAACTATTGTTTTTGGTTCCGGCAAATTTATATTTGATATATGCTTTACGGGTGTTTTTGTTCCATAATAATCAATTAAAACTCTGTCAAGCAAGCTCACCGATGCTCTTCCTGTTCTGATAGCATTAAACTCATGAACAATTTTATCTATGGTTGCTGCCATTTTTCTTTCATTATCTTTTAATGCTGCATCTTTGATTTTAACTCACCCCCGATATTATTGTCCCTATTTTCTCTCCCAGAATTGCATTTTTAATATTACCCTGTTTTGTTATATCAAAAACTACAATTGGAAGCTTATTATCCATGCATAAGGTTGTTGCAGTTGAGTCAAGTACTTTAAGCCCTTTTTTTATGATATCAAGATAAGTAAGTTCATTAAATTTTACTGCATCCTCAAATTTTAAAGGATCTTTATCATATACCCCGTCAACTCTCGTAGCTTTGAAAATAATTTCGGCATTAATTTCAAGAGCACGAAGTGCAGCAGCGGTATCCGTACTGAAATAAGGATTGCCCGTACCTCCTGCAAAAATTACAATCCTTTTCTTTTCAAGATGTCTTACCGCCCTTCTTCTGATAAATGGTTCAGCAATTTCCTGCATTGTTATGGCTGACTGAACCCTTGTAACAGCACCTTTTTTTTCAAGTGCATCCTGAAGAGCTACAGCATTCATCACCGTTGCAATCATTCCTATATAATCAGCAGCAGCCCTTTCCATACCCAGATTGCTTGCCGCTTCACCTCTCCAGAAATTTCCTCCTCCGATTACAATGGCAATTTCAATTCCACAGTCACTTGCTTCCTTTACTTCCTGCGCAATCCTGTCCATAACTTTAAAATCAATTCCGGAAGCACAGTCATCATCTCTTAAAGATTCCCCACTGATTTTCAGCAGAACTCTTTTATATTTTCCGACAGGCATAAATTTAATATTTTATAATTTTTATAAAAATTCTGTTAATAGATATCCTATAATGGAATATCTTTATAAATAATTTTATTTTTTTATCGGTATTATTTATTGCTTTAATTTATTTTACGTCTTCTCCAAGAACAAATCTGCAAAATCTTCTGATTACAATATTTTCTCCGATTTTTGCAATTGACTGCTTTACAAGATCACTGATTGTTATATCGTTATCCTTAACATATAACTGGTTAAGCAGGCAGTTTTCCTCATAAAATTTTTTCAATCTTCCTTCAGCTATCTTCTCAACAACTGCTTCAGGCTTACCTTCATTTAATGCCTGCTTTTTATAAATATTCTTTTCAGCTTCAATCACAGCAGATAGAACATCATCGCTTGAAATATAAACAGGCGCTGCTGCAGCAATATGCAAAGCTATGTTATGTACCAGTTCCTTAAACTGTTCATTTCTTGCAACGAAATCAGTTTCACAATTTACTTCAAGTAAAACACCAATTTTTGAACCAGGATGAATGTAGCTGTCAATAATTCCCTGATTAGCCGACCTGCCGGCCTTTTTAGAAGCCGCAGCAAGACCTCTTTCCCTTAATATTAATTCCGCTTTTTTTATATCTCCGCCGGCTTCGGTAAGAGCTTTCTTGCATTCCATCATACCTGCCCCGGATTTTTCTCTAAGTTTTTTAACCTGATCTGCTTTTATTTCTGCCATTATTGGTTTCTCCCTATTTATTTAAATTATGTTATACCCAGACTTCATCATCTTCAGGTAAATCATCCATATTGTTTTCATCCTGTAATGATTTTTCAATTTCCTGCTGTTCAAGTTTTTCCTTTTCAATATTTTCTCTGACAATTTCCATGCCTGAACTACCCTCTTTAACAGCATTGCTTATTACTCGGCATAATAAATTACAAGCCCTGATGGCATCATCATTTCCCGGAATAACATAATCAATGTTATCAGGGTCACAATTAGTATCAGTTATCGCTATTATGGGAATTCCAAGCTTTATGGCTTCCTTAACTGCAATTTCCTCCTTATGAGGGTCAATGACAAATAAAGCTTCAGGAAGTTTATTCATATGTCTGATACCGCCCATATTATAATTTAACTTCTGATATTCATTTTGAATTCCAAGCACTTCCTTTTTAGGAAGTTTTTCAAATACTCCGTTTTTTTCCATCTCTTCAATCTCGTCCATTCTTTTTTTTCTTTTTGAGATTGTTTCAAAATTTGTAAGGGCACCTCCAAGCCATCTGTTTTTAACATACGGCATCTTACAGTCCTGCGCATTGCTTTCAATAATATCCTGAATTTGCTTTTTTGTTCCAACAAACAGGATAATTCCTCCATTTATTACAGTATTTTTTGCAAACTCATATGCTTCTTTTAATAAAGTAAGAGTTTGCTGAAGATCAATAATATATATACCATTTCTGGCAGTATATATATATCTCTTCATTTTGGGATTCCATCTGCGTGTCTGATGTCCAAAATGAACACCAGCTTCAAGTAGCTGCTTGATAGTTATTTCTTCCAATTTTCCTCCTTATTAAATGGTTTTTCCTCCACCGTTGAAAAATAATTACCATTTTTTCAATATACGGTGTGTGTATTTTTTTTCTGGATGATTTTAACATAATATAATATTTAGGGCAAATAATTCCCGCAATTTTCCCGCAATTTCATAAATTCCGTAATTTCGGGTAACCTTGACAAATGCTATTACAATTATTAAATTATATTCATAAAGTTAAGTGTGCAAATCTAAATGAGTTTCGCAAAAAACGGCCTTTTTAAGGGTCGTTTTTTGTTTGTTTAGGCAGCCCCAGTCGGATTCTAACCGACACTTCTGCGCCAGCTTTTGTTATATAGAAATATTTTTGACTTCAAATAAATAAGAGGTATAATAGTGACTGAACAATTATGGTACTTGATTGTGCAGTCCAATGAACAATAATGGTATTTGATTATTCATGCTATGTTATATATTTTATAATATAAAAACTGTTTTAAAAGAAAAATGGACGAATTATTATTTCAAAACCCATGGTGGGAAGATAAAAAAAAATATAGAAAATGATATAAATATCAAAAAATTAAAGAAATGCAAATATATTTATAAGCCTCAATTATTCAAGTCTTCTGATCTTAAAAGCGATGCAGTCTATACTCTTAGAGGAGCCAGACAAGTTGGTAAAACAACATTAGTGAAATTAATAATAAAAGATCTGCTTGGCGGAAATACCAATCCCAGAAATATATTTTATTACTCTATGGATTTAGTAAAAGATGACAAAGAACTTTTTGATATATTTGTAACCTGGCATCAGACTATTAAAGAAAATAGTAAAAGAAAATATATCTTTTTTGATGAGGCAACATTTGTACAAAACTGGGAAAAATCAATAAAACATATTGTTGATACATTTGGGCTGGAAAATAAAACCTTTATTTTAACTGGTTCATCAGCAATTGACCTGAGAAAAGGTTCGGATCGCCTTCCTGGAAGAAGAGGTGTATCCAATCCTGATAAATTACTGCTGCCCTTATCATTTAAAGAATTTTGCAACCTAACTGGACTAAAAGTTATTTTAGAACACGAAGATATAATTAGTCTGGATTCAATTATAAAAGATATTCCTGAATTGAAAATCTATCAGAATGAACTTGATCTATATTTAGATAAGTATCTTATTTGTGGAGGATTCCTGGAATCAATTAACTCGCTATTTAGCAATAATTTAATAAATGAAGAAACATTTGAAAGATATATTTCTGTAATATTTAGTGAAATTGAAAAGGTAAAAAAATCAAGGGTAATTTCAAAAAATATCCTCTTTTCTATAGTAGATTCACTTAGCAGCACTATTAGCTGGAATACTCTTGCAAAAAAATCTGGCAATATTTCTACAAACACTTTAATTGATTACATTACTACCTTTTCCGATTCTTTCACCGTATATTATCTAGAACATTTTAATAAAAACAAGTTAACAGGAAACCCGGCAAAAGAAAAAAAGCTGTATTTCTTTGATCCTTTTTATTATCACATAATATCAAAGATCATTAATTTACCTTACATAAAAATCAGTAAGTCTACTCTAATAGAAAGCCTTATAGGGGCACATTTAATTAGAAATTTTGAGCAGGGTATTTATCAGGGAGTCTCCAATATTGAAAAAATATTTTATTGGAAATCAACTAAGGGCAAGGAGATAGATTTTATATTAAGTAAATCTAAGAATAACATCATACCTATTGAAGTTAAATACCAAAATGTAATAAATCCCATAGATTACATAACAATTAAAAAATCATTTAAAAAAGGAATAGTAATTTCTAAAAATACTTTCTCTATTGAAAAAAATATCATCATATTACCTGCTTCCTGTTTCCTCTACTTGCTAAACTAGACCGTAGGTGGGCATGCTTAAACACCTTTTAAAGAAATTGAAATTATAATAATTAAAATCAATATACAAAATATAAAGCAATTCGGGAGTTTGACAAATATCCAAAACATTTTTAGAGTCTTGTTAAGAGCCAATCTTTTAAATTCATATATTTAGGTAATAAATAAGTATATTTAATTTTTTCCTTAATTGGGAAGATTCCAAGTTGTTTTACTGCTGATGCTATAGAGCTTACTATTTCTGGATTTGTGTTTGGGTCTATATCGGAAAGATATATGGAGTAATTAGTTAATCCAACTCCTCCCTCTTCCAAATATTTTTTAACCAATTTTAATACTTCATTTAAATTTATTTCAAGAAGGGTTTGAGCGCTGATAGCTAATCTTAGGTTTAGCTCATTTTTTTTGACATAATTGTTAAAAACTTTAAACCCACATTTTTTTATATCCCATTGATATCCCTTAATAATTCCAGGGCAAGTTGATAGCTGATAGAAAAAGAAGTCCTCTGGATCTTTAAAACTTGACAGGCCCCCGCAGCAAGTAGTGAATGTAACATTATTTAGCTCCTGTTTTGTTTGTTTATAATATGGAATTATCCACTCATTCATAGTCCTTGTAGATATATTAGGAAATGTAGCAGTTGCATCTATTCCTCCAGCTAATGCATTTGGCTCTCCCATTTCTTCCCTTTGAAGTTGAACCCAAGGTATGATTGTCTCGTATGTTATAAAATCAAAAAGATCTTTTACAAATTTTTTATCGTCTTCCATATCAATCATCAAGTTTTTATATCCCCTTAAATTAACTGCTATACTGTAGGGTCCACAAAATCTAATTTTTGGGGTAATTCCAAGAATTGACTTAAATAACCTGTTGATTCCAAGCACAAAGCTAAATCTAGCTTTATCCTTGTAAACTGGAGGTTTTAACTTATAGAGATCTTTCTTTTCAGCAATAAGTGGATTTAAAAAATTTATTTCAGGTAGCAGTCCATTTTTGTAAACCATTTCCTGCCCTAGCGCTTCAGACTCAATGTTATAAAAGTCATAGTCTATGCAAGGTCTATCAAATCCATAATAAGCACTTACCAGAAGCTGGGCTTTAATAAACAGCTCGGAATCTGTTGCAAACCTTTTTGAGTCAATTTCAAAGAGTTTAATTGTGTGATTGTTTGACTGTGCTTCAATTGTAGCTCTTTTTTTTGAAATCAATCCAAAATTCTGCCAATCATTTAAAGGTAAAAAATCTATAATTTTTTCAATCGGAAGAGAGTCAATAAAATTATTAAGTTCCATAATTACCTCCCAAAATAGGTCTCAATAATATAATCGTCATCGAGATTCCAATTTCTTTCACTTGAAGATCTCCTTCTTTTAATAAAATCCTTGTTTTCTAACTAAACATTTCAACCTCTATATCAAGCATCTTGCAAATCATTTTAAGTTCTTCAACGTGATCTCCATATACTGCGTGACAATGGTTAGCATCAAATTTATCCAAAAATATACGGTAATCAAAAGGAAGTTTTGCAAATACATGCGGCCATTCTTTAGTAGTTTCTGACATTTTTTCTACTGGTAACTCTACAAACTCTGCAGGTATAATTGTCATCCGGTATCTGTCTTTATAACGATTGAGTCTTGCAATAGTTGCCTTTCCTGCTTTAGTCATAAAGTTTACATGCGCTCCACCCCCTGAATATATCTCTAGAGCTGGATAAAGTTTTACATTTTTCAGATTGACTTTTGGATCATCAGAGTGTCCTGCAAAATAAGTTGATTGAGAACCACAATTACAGAAAACCATTACATCATATTCCGGATCATAATGCCTTACATCCATAAAAGCTACCGGTTTTCCCGTCAGCAGTTTAAGTATTTGCATGGTCATCGCTCCATCAGAGTCTGCCTCACATGAAAAAACTATAGGTTCTTTTGGACCATCCCAATCATAAGGATCATTTATGAAAGCTGCTGAAAGACATTGAGTACAATAATTTCTGCTCATTTCATAATGGCATTTAACTCCAACAAAATCGAAATTCCTGTCTTTTATTATTTGTTTTGTAGCTTCATAATGTCTGATCTGGGTTTTTAACTTTTCTTCAGTAAGTCTTTTGCCATCATACTCAATTCTTCCAACATTATCCTTAAGCCATTTTAATGCTTTTTCTACTTGTGATTCTGGTATGGTCTCTGCAATTCTTACTATTTCTGATTGATCAAGATGATCAATATCAACTCCAAATTTATCCTGCCACTGTTGCATGCAGGCAGTTGCACTGTACATCCCCAGGCTTCTCCCTCCAATAAGCCCATATTTAGAACCATTCAGTCTGCTTGCTGTCCTGGCACATTTGCAAAAAGTTAATATTTTATCAAGAACTTCTTTTTCTTTTACATCTCCTGCTACTCTGAAATGATTAATTCCCAAATGATGAAGTGCTCCCCCGCTTGCGAGCATGGCTACCATACCTGGCCAATCCGGGTTTAGATTTGCCGCAAGAAGTATGGGTTTATTTAAATTTTTAGCTGCAATGGCAGAAAAATTTGGAAAACTAAATATCCCATAAGAAAATATTACACCGTCAACATTTTTGGCAACAAGCTTTAATGCTTCTTCTTTGGCAGCTGATACTGAATTTATAAGCTTGTCACCCACAATTACATCAATCTCATTACTAAATCTTAAAGCATCTGCTATAACATCCAGTTGTGTCTGCACTATATTTTTTAATTGTTCATGAACTTCAGGCTCACCATCTGAAAAACCTAAAATTCCAATTTTAGTTATACTATTCAAATCTGCTTCCTTTAGAAAAAATTAATAATTCTTATATATTTTTTAAACTATTATAAAAAGACTTAAGTATTAAATAACTTGAAGCTGCACCTGCATCTATATGTCCTTTACTTCTTTCCATTAACCTTGAGGATCTTCCAACTTTACTAACCATATTTTTAGTATGCTCCATACCTTCTTTTGCTTTAATCAAAGCTTTATTAAATGTATATAATAAGTCATTGTCATTCATTAACCTTTTATATTCATCAATAAAAGGTTCAATTGTATCAACTAAAGTTTTATCACCGATTTTTGCAGGAGCTATGGAGTTCATTGAATCAAGTATTGCTGCAAACATATTATATATGTCTAACTTACTTATATTATCTTTCCCCTTAAGGATTGTTCCAGCTTTGATAAATCCTCCTCCATATAAAGGTCCCATTGCACCGCCTATTTCATTTAAGAGGACTTTACCGGCAATTACAAGCATCTCACCTATATCGCTAATATTTGAAGAAACTAATTGTTCCTTTATCTTTTTAAAACCTTTATTCATATTAATGCCATGATCACCATCTCCTATTTCTGCATCAAGATCAGTCAGGTAACCCACATTCTTATCAATATCATCGGCAATTTTTATAACTATTTTTTTAAACTGTTCTGCCGTTATAATCATTTAAACTATTCCTTTACTAATTGAAATTGTTTAAATAGTGGACTGTCAGCTTTGGCAAGAATCAATTTCTCCAAATTATCATCAAGCTTGGTAAGTGTTATTGAAAAACCAGCCATTTCAAGGGAAGTAAAATATTCCCCGACGTAAGTTATAACCTTTTTTATTTTGTATTTATTAAGTATCTCAGATACTTTCTTTGAAATTATAAATAATTCCTGATATGGAGTTGCGCCAAGACTATTTATTAAAACTGAAACTTTGTCCCCTGATTTAAAGGGCAGGTCTTCTAAAATCTTAGACATAAGTTCATCAGTAATTTCATCAGCTGATTTTATCTTTTCTTTTTTTATACCAGGTTCTCCATGATGTCCAACACCTATTTCCATTTCATCTTCATTTAAAATAAAACCAGGTCTGCCTGTTGCCGGTATTATTGGAGGATAAGTACCAACTCCAATAGAGCGGGTATTGTATGCTGCAAGTTCTGATATTTCTTTTACCTGGGAAAGATTCATGCCTTTTTCTGCAGCAGAACCGCCTATTTTCCACATTATAACTTCTCCTGCTATTGCTCTTCTTTTATTTATATCTTTTTTTGGAGCCGAAGCTATATCATCATAAGCTACTACTTCCTCTACTGATATACCCTCTGCTTCCGAAAGTGTTTTAGCTAATCTAAAATTCATTAAATCTCCAGAAAAATTGCCATATAGATAAATTACACCCATACTCATGTTAAGTTCTTTTGTTGCTTTATATATATAGTCAGCAGGAGGGGCACTAAAAATTTCTCCAACTGCAACACCATCAACTAATCCTTCTCCTATGTATCCAATAAAAGCTGGTTTATGCCCTGAACCTCCTCCGGTTATAACTACTACTTTGGGATTTATAGGTTTACTTTTTCTGATCAAGACTCTTGAATTTTCTAACTTCCTGACATAATCAGGGTAAGACAATATATAACCTTCCAATGATTCATCAACAACATTTAAAGGATTATTTATAAATTTTTTCATTACTATTTATTCCTTATTATTTTTATGAAAAAAATAATTATTAAAATTCCTGATTAATTTCTTTTATGGCTTCTATCATAGCTTTTTTGTTATCCTCCGGGATAGAAATTGTATGACTGGGAGCTGCAATATAACCTCCACCTTCAGACATGTATTTTATAAATTCTTTTACTTTTACTTTTACTTCTGCCGGAGTACCAAAACTCAAATAACTCTGTGTGTCAATGCCGCCTAAAAAAGTAAGCTTCTTCCCATATACTTTTTTCCACATCAACACATCATTAGCAGCAGGTTGGCAAGGGTCAATTATATCAACACCTGTTTCTATTAAATCAGGTATTATTTCTTCAATATGACCGCATGAATGCTGCCATACAATCCCACCATATTTTTTAACAGCTTTGTATAATTTTTCCATACGGGGTTTTATTATTTTTCTCCACAAATCAGGTTTAAAAACATAGCAGACTGCGTACCCCAGTCATCACAGAATCTGATTCCATCAATACCTGATTTCATCATTGATTCCGTAAGATTTAGATGATACTCGGTTATTTTATCAAGCAGAATTTCAACTTTTTGTGTGTCTTTAAGTATGTCAATAAGAAAATTTATTGTACCTAATATAAATTGAGCTCTCTCAAAAAGAGCAAAATCACAATAACTGAAAATGACAGTATCACTTGAAGGAAGGAGACTAATTTGTTTTTTTAAGTCTTCAATAATCTTGCTCCAGCTGGTAGAAGGAGTATCATAACTGTCTACTTCATCTATTGAAATTACTGGTTTGCCATCAGTATAAGCACCTTCTCTTTCAGTTGCGGGAAGCCAAATTACACCCCAGTCATCTTTCCCTCCTTCTTCTTTTTTAGCAACAACAGCAGGTCTAAGTAAGGTAAGAGAACCATCATACCTATATGGTATCCAATTTGGGCTATCTCTTTTTATAGTTCTAAGTATGTTTTCTTTTTTTGTCATGTTGATATTATTTTTTATATTTTTAAAATATTTTAACTTTTAAAATTTAAATTATTGAATATAATCTGTAAAATTTAGATAATTAATTTATTCTTACTTAAGATCTTTAATATTATTATACAAAGGAAGTAATGTAGGAAATATTTTTTCATAAATTGTAAAACAGTTATTATAAAAATCTATTATTTCTTTATCTTTAGGATAAATTTCTTTTTCTATTTCAATTAAATTTTCAACCGCTTCTTCTTCTGATTTAAAAATGCCAATACCAAGACAGGCTAAAATTATAGCCCCCATAAGACCTGCATCCTTAAATTTCGGAACTAAAATCTTTTTATCAATTATATTTGCTCTGATTTGTAACCAAAAATCAGATTTGGTCGCTCCGCCAGTAACACGCATTTCATCAATTTTAACACCTGTTTTTAAAAGTCCTTCTATTATGACTTTAGATTCAAATGCAACACCTTCAAGAACTGCTCTATACACATCGTTTTTATTATGAGAAAGATTAAGCCCAATTATAGAACATTTTGAAAACATGTTGAGAGGTGGATATAAACCTGTTCCACTGCCTCTCAGATAAGGTAATATAAAAATTCCGCGTGAGCCTGGAGGAGATTTTGCCGCATTTTCAATGATAATATCATAAACATCTTTATTATTATCCCTGGCTAATTTAATTTCTTCCTGGCAAAAAACATCCTTATACCATCTTAACATCATCCCATAAGTTAATTGCGCTCCAAACATAAAATATTTATTTCTTACAGCATGAGGATAACAGGGTTGTTTATTCTGCATCATTGTTTGCGTAGCTATTGGCTTATCAACAGTAAGTCCTATACATTCAACTGTTCCAAGCCCATCAGATACTATCCCTTCCTTTATATTCCCAACTCCTAATGCAGCACAAGTTTGATCATGGCTACCTGTTACAACTTTGGTATCCTCGCTTAAACCTGTAATTTCTGCAATCTCTTTTTTTATCTGCCCGACTACTTTTCCAGCAGGAAATATATCTGCAAATAAACTTTTATCTAAATCGCATTTATCCAGTATTTCAAAACTGTAATCCTTCTTTCTTATGTCAGAAATTACCATTGTTGAAGCCATGGAATAATCAATAGCAAATTCTCCAGTTAATCTATAGGTAATAAAATCCCCTGCACATAAGAATTTCCAAACTTTTTTAAAGATGTCTTTTTTATTATCTCTAATCCATAATATCTTATTTATGGAACCATAAACCAAAAAATTCCCGGTAATTTCAAAAAGTTTATATTCACCAATTAAATCGTTAAACAAATCAAAATATTTTTTGTACCCATCATCTCTCGAATCCCAACCTTCAATAAATGAATAAAGAGTATTACCTTTCTTGTCTATAGGAACTACTGCACAACCTAGGACAGAATAGCTTATAGCCTTGACGTCCTTAGGATTATATCCAGATTTATAAATGCATTCTTTCATCCCTTCCAGGATATTTTTCCACATTTCTTCTGCATCTATTTCAATCCAACCAGGTTCAGGGGTATAAAGTTTGTATTCTCTTATGACATCAAAATGCGTTTTATTATCAATATTAAAAATAGTTATTTTGCAATTTGTTGTTCCTACATCCAGCCCTAATATTAATGTTTTATTCATTTAATTTCTTTGATAAATTAATATTCAACCTAAGATAAATATTATGGCTAGCCCAATAAAAATCTTGATCTAAGTTTATTTTTCATCGCATCCAGCAGAACTGCTAGTAAAATAATAACTCCTCTTAATGCCCTAACACCCATTACAGGCATATTAAACCAGACAATCATAGTTGAAATAAAACTTAAAAATATTGCCCCACCCAAAACTCCAACAAGTTTTCCTCTCCCTCCTTGCAGGCTTATTCCACCAATAACAGCAGCAGCCATTACATCAAATATTTGGCCTTCACCAACTGTAGGAAATACTGCGCCAACTCTACTTGTAAATATCAAACCTGCAATAGAAGCAAGAACACTGCTAATTATAAAAGCTGACATAATCATATTTTGAACATTAATCCCAGATGCTGTTGCAGCAAATTTATTTGAACCAATTGCATAAATCCTGCGTCCCCAGGGAGTCTTTTCCAGCAATATTATAAATACTATAAATAAAATTACTAAAATAAATACCTGAAGTGGCATCTTAAAAATTGATTTGGTGCCTATAAATCTATACCAACCCGGTAAATTAATAAGAGTTGTACCCCCGGTTATAAGAATTACAACGCCTCTTAAAATTACCAGTACTGCAAGAGTCTGAATAAAAGGATTGACTCCAAGCTTAACAATAAAAACTGCATTAAATACCCCAATAATTAAGCCAATCATTAATATTAATGGTATTACAAGTATAGCTGACATGTGATATTTTTGAAAAAGTAAAATTGCAACCATAGTTGAGAATGCCAAGGTTGATTCAATAGACAAATCAAACATTCCAATTATCAAGCATAATGACTCACCTATTGCCAGTATTCCAACAACTACAGTGCTTACCATAAGCGAAATGAAATTTTCATAGGTTAAAAAACCCTTTACCCCAGTTACTAATGCCAGAAAGCAAATTAGAACTATAAACCATATTACATTTTCATCAAACTGCCGCCATAAAAACATTTGCCAGCCATGTTTTATTACTATAGTAGAATCAGATTGTTCTTTCATTTGAGTTTTTCTCATAACCCTTTCCTTCCATTAGCAGTGTTAAATTATTTTTATTAAATTCAGCACTATTTCTTATCATTTCCTTAATAATTAATCCCTTATGCAGAACATACACCCTGTCACACATATTAAGTACTTCTGAAATATCATATGTTAGAATTATTATACCAATCCCATGTCTTGCCAGATCTTCTATTATGGCATGGATTTCAGCCTTAGATCCTATATCGATTCCTGCAGTAGGTTCATGCAGTATTAATACTTTAGGATTAGCAGCCAGTACTTTTGCCAGTACTACCTTTTGTTGATTGCCTCCACTTAAAAACTGAGCTTCCTGATTGATAGAAGAAGTACGAATTGAGAGCATGTCTTTATACTTTTTAGCTAGACCAACTTCATTATTTGCGCTTACCATTCCCATCTTATTCTTAATTATATCCAGTGAACAAATTGAAATATTTTTCAAAACTGTTAAATTTAAAAATAAACCATTAACAAGTCTATCTGCTGGAAGCAGCAATATTCCTTTTTTAAATACTACGTCACATGATACTTTAGTAATTTCCATGCCATCAATATATATTTTGCCGCTATCAATTTTATGAAATCCAAATAAACCACTGACTACATCTTCTTTTCCGCTGCCTTTTAAACCAGAAAGGCTGATGATCTCCCCTCTCTTTACATAAAAAGAAACATCACTGTATTTGCCTTTTTTTGATATGTTAAATGCTTCCAGGACTTTATCCTGGGGTTTATGGCTTAAAGGTTGGAAAAGATCAACATCTTTGCCAATCATATATCTTACCAATTGACTTATATCAATATTTTCTATTTTTTCTGTTGCGATATTTTTCCCTTCCCTGAAAACAGTAACTCTATTACAGATTTCAAAAACTTCCTCAAGATAATGAGAAACATAAATTATGCTGGTTCCCATTTTGTTAAGCTCTTTTATATGATCAAAAAGCAGTCTTGTTTCATAGAAAGTAAGAGATGCCGTTGGTTCATCAAGAATAAGAATTTTTACTCCATACCATAATGCTTTTGCAATGAGAACAATCTTTTGCTGCAGGAAGGTAAGAGTTTCCATTTTTCTTCTTGGATCCAGTTTCATATCAATTCTACTTAATGCTTGTGTTGCAAGATCATTTAATTTTTTATTATTTATCAGTCCATTTTTTAAAGGCAAAGACTCTATAAAGATATTTTCAGCTACTGATAAGGAAGGTAATATTTCCGGATTTTGCGCTAACATTCTAATACCATGGTTTATGGCATTGGAAACATTAAGATTTTGTATTTCCTCGCCTTCGATTAAAATCCGACCTGCATCTTTTTCATAAAGTCCGGATAAAATTTTCAGTAGTGTGGATTTGCCAGCACCATTTTCCCCAACAAGGCCATGGATTTCTCCCTTTTTAACAAAAAAATCAACATGATCAAGTGCAACAACGCCTGGAAATACTTTTACGATACCTTCCATTGAAATCATAATGTTATTATGATTTTTTAGTTCCTCAAAATTAGTAGTCATAGTTTCCACCCATTTATTTAAGATGCCCCTCACAATTTTAATTTTATGTGAGGGGCTTTTTTAATCATCAAGGTATAATAAACTTAATTTAAATGACTAGAATAAAACTATTTTGTCCTTGTAGCCCAATAATCATTAATAATCTTACCTTGATTTCCCCAGAACTGAGGATCATCAACATTATCTTTGGTAACAGATGTAACCTTAAGTGTTGCTTCTGGACCACAAGCTGCCATAACAACCTTAGACCCATCCCAGAAACTACCAGGTGCTGAAAGCAAAAAACCAGGATCTGGAAGTTTTTGTCCCGCAGCATACATAATCATTGCCCAAGCTGAAACTCCTCCCCATTCACTGATAGCATGGGTAACTTCAACATCCTGCCAGCCATCTCTTATTTGCTGATGAGCATATGGGTCACCGTCAATTGATCCATAAAATAGATGCTTTGGATCACCTACTGGATAAAGCCTTCCTATTTCCTTTAGGGCTTGTATATAACCATTTGCATAAAAAGTACACTGAGAATATAATGCATCTGCCTCCGGATGTTTGGATACAAGATCCTGCATTATTTTTACTGCAGATGCTGGGTCATATGCAGGCACCATAGCCTCATAAAGTTTGATATTAGGATATCTGCTCATTACATCATGCAGGCCGTCAATTCTTAGTGCATGGGTATCTACCTCCGGGTTGTTTAACATTGCACATACTACACCTTTTGGATCTTTATTTTTCTGAATAATTAAATCAACAATTTTTTGTGCAAGTAGTGCACCTGCCTGGTAGCTATCACTTGTGGTACCCCAAACTACATTGCCGCCATAGGAAATTCGGTCAAACAAAAATACTGGTATATTTGCCTGATTAAGTTTTTCTATACCGCCAATAATTCCACCGGAATCACAAGGATTAAGTAATATGTAATCATAACCACCCTTGCTGATAACATCATCTATCATTTTTAGTTCTGCATCAATCTTTGTATCTGGATTAAATACATCCCAATCCCATCCAACTTCTGTGAAAATCTGTTCAATCTGCATTACCATTCCTTTGTGAGCGTCATGCCCAAAGAATAATGGAATTA
>JAMCSM010000091.1:0-3286 GCA_023380915.1 Actinomycetota bacterium
ATTTTCAAATCTTTTCAACTTGTTGTTTTTCAATTCTTTTTTTATTGATTTTTTAATATTTTTAATACCTAATCCAAAATATTCCATAAGTTCCCATGGTTCGCCAGACTCTCCAAAACTATCTCTTATACCTATTATTTCTGCTACAACGGGAAATTTTTGAACCAAAACTTCTGCTACTACACTTCCAAGACCACCATAAATTTGATGTTCTTCAGCTGTGACAATTGCACCTGTTTTTTTTGCTGTTTGTATTAAGAGTTTTTCATCTAAAGGCTTTATGGTATGCATATTTATTACACATACACTAATGTTTTCATTTTCCAGCTCATTTGCTGCTATTAAATACCTCAGAACCGGTTGCTATTACTGCAACATCTTTTCCATTTTTTATAATATTTGCTTTACCAATTTCAAAAGGTGTTGATTTATCTGTGAGTATCGGGGTGGGTTCACGGCTTAAACGCAAATAAACAGGCCCCTTCATATCAGCGGCGGCAATAGTAGCTTTTCTTGCTTCTATACTGTCTGCTGGAGAAACAACAGTCAAATTAGGTAAAACCGATGTAAGTGCCAGATCCTCCAGAGCTTGATGCGAGGCTCCATCGGGACCAACCATTAAACCTGCATGAGCACCTTCAATCTTTACATTGCAATTACTATAACATACACTTACTCTTAATTGATCCCAGCAGCGACCTGCGGAAAAAACCCCATATGTGCTGACAAATGGTATTAATCCGCACAAACTCATTCCGGCTGCTGCACTCATCATATTTTGTTCTGCTACACCAAACTGGAAAAACCTATCAGGATATTTATTTTTAAAAGCCTGTGATCTCGTTGATTCGGTAAGATCAGCAGTTAAAACAACAATATTAGAGTTTTTATTTCCTAATTCAAGTAAAGCCTCACCGTAACCTTCTCTAGTAGCTCTCCATGTTTTTTTATCTAAGAAGTTTTGATTTGTTGGATTACCCATGCTTTAAGTCCTCCATTGCTTTATTGAATTGCTCCTGATTGAGAGCTTTGCCATGCCAGTAACACTGACCTTCCATAAATGATACGCCTTTACCTTTTTCGGTGTTTGCAATAATTACAGTAGGTTTGCCCTTAGTTTTTTTAGCTTCATTAAAACCATTTATTATCTGGTTAAAGTTATGACCATTTATTTCAACTACATTCCACCTAAAATCTCTCCATTTATCTGCAAATGGATTTAGCCCCATAACCTCTTCAGTGGTTCCATCTATTTGCAATTTATTATAGTCTACTATTGTATATAGATTATCTAATTTATAATGACCAGCGCTCATTGCAGCTTCCCATATTTGTCCGCAGTCACACTCACCATCACCAATTAAAACAAATATTCTACTTTCTTTTTTTAGCAATTTAAGTGCAAGTGCCATTCCAACACCTACAGAAAGACCCTGGCCAAGAGATCCGCTCGAAATCTCTACGCCTGGAGTATTTTTAATTCTGCTTGGGTGACCCTGTAGTCTGGTTCCAAGTTTTCTAAAAGTTGATAATTCTTCTACAGGAAAATATCCGGATTCAGCCAGGACCGAATAGAGTAGTGCACTTGCATGTCCTTTCGAAAGTATGAATCTGTCTCTATCTTCACATTCAGGGTTTTTAGGGTCGTGTCGCATATGATTGAAGTATAATACTGTTAATAAATCTACTGCTGAAAGTGAGCCACCTGGATGACCACTGCCAGCCTCAAAAATCATTTTCACAATATCACACCTTATTTTATTTGCGATTTTTTCTAATTCAGTTATTTCTGTAATCATTTTATTATTTATTATATGAATTTATTATTTTTCAACTAATTATTTTTTAAAAAAATTGTTATTATTGAACCTATTGTTTTTAATATTTTTAGAATATTCCTTAACAACATCATTCATGGCTTCAACACCTGCTGCAATTCCTCCAGGATACTGAGTAATACCAGTTCCTGCTAAAATCATAATGTCTGTGCCGAATTCTTCTAAATTTTCCATTAAATTTGATGGTTTTAAACCACCTGATAATGCTGGCATCATTTCTTTAATTCCAGGTATTGACATTGTCATTATATGATTTAATGATTTAATTTCTGCAGTTTTTCCTCCAACAAGATAGCCACCTAAAATGTTTGACTTAAGATAATCTCCACCCATCAATCTCGCAAATTTCGCAATCACTTCTGAGCTGACTCCCTGTCCTTCTGCTCTGCTAAAAGCTTCTTTCCCGCCACAATGTGCATAAATAGGGACATCATAGTTCTGACTGCGAAGTATCTTTAAACTGCTAAAACTGGCAGCAAGAAAATTAACCATCAGCGCATTTGCCCCATTCTGTAAAGCGATTTCGGCAAATTTTATAATATTTTCAGGACCAGTGGTTATATGGGGAGCATACAATACTTTTTTACCTATTTTGTCTTCGGCTTTTTTTAGAGCTGTAGTTACCTTTTTTACACGGTCTGCTAAAGGGCAGTATACAGTGTTTAACATTTTTTCGTCATCTTTTATGAACTGCAGTCCTCCTGACCCAAACTGATAGCATACATCAGCTACTTCATCTGCAGTAAGGCCGGAGGTGGGCTTAATTATTGTACCTATAACAGGTTTATTTTTAGATACACCTAAATATTTTTTTGTTTTTTCTAATCCCCACCCGGGTCCTGGGAAATATTTATATGCAAAGTCAGGTAATTCAAAATCTACCAATCTTGATTTTTCATAGGTGATTAATGCATGTGTCGCTCCTCCAATCATCGATAGCCAGACTGAAGAAAATGCGCTTTCTTCCATATTAAAATTTATTAAAGGATAAAGTAAAGTAATATGTCCTTTACCCTTTTCGAATTCGTTTATTTCTAATACCTGTCCTTTACA
The DNA here is from genome assembly GCA_023380915.1 of Actinomycetota bacterium. Next base: position 2,892 of record JAMCSM010000091.1, read on the forward strand.
CTCCTTAAATAGTTTTGTAGGTTTAGAATTTTGATCACTCCATTTTCCTGTAGTTTCAAGTTCAACAAGATGTTCTGCAACTTCTTTTAGGTTTTGATTTGTTTCAATATAATAAATAGCTTTTAAACTATCTTTAATGGAATGCATTTAATTCTCCCTCTAGTCTGACTTTTTAAAAATTTTTTTTATCTTTTTTATAACTATATCTGTTTGAGGTATGACAATTTTTTCTAAATTGCGGTTAAATGGAATAGGGGTATCCATTGCAGCAATCCTTTCAATCGGGCTGTCAAGATAATCAAAAAATTTTTCAGTTATTTGTGCACTGATTTCAGCTCCGACTCCTCCTGTTTTACAATCTTCTTCTAAAATAATAAGCCTGTTATAGGTACAAC
>JAMCSM010000091.1:3333-3726 GCA_023380915.1 Actinomycetota bacterium
AGTTCTAAGATCAATTACTTCAACATCTATTCCATCCCGTTTGAGTGAATCAGCTGCTTCAAGTGCATTAAGAACCATTCTAGAATAAGTTACTAATGTTATATCATCTCCACGTTTTTTTATTTCGGCTTTTCCTAATGGTGCAGTATATTCTTCTTTTGGAATTAATCCTTTTTCATTATAAAGAAGTTTATGCTCAATAAATAATACCGGGTTATCTTCTCTAATTGCAGATTTTAATAGGCCTTTAGCATCATAAGGTGTAAAAGGCATAACAACTTTTATCCCAGGGACATGAATAAACCATGCTTCTAAACTTTGTGAGTGTTGTGCTGCATAACTTTTTCCTGCGCCACCCTGTGTTCTGATAACAAGAGGGACTTTTATATTTCC
>JAMCSM010000092.1 GCA_023380915.1 Actinomycetota bacterium
TCTATGGCCTCTTATTTCAGCTTCATATATTAGAACTTATTTGGATTGGTTGGTTGAACTTCCTTGGTCTGTCTCATCTTCAAATAATGTCGATATTAAAAAAGCAGAACATATTTTAAACGATGATCATTTCGGTTTAAAAAAAATTAAAGAAAGGATACTTGAATATCTGGCTGTTTTGGAACTCAGAAAAAGAAAAAATACTTCTAAAAAAGAATATCCTCCTACTATTCTCTGTTTTGTAGGACCGCCAGGTGTTGGTAAAACATCGCTTGGAAAATCAATTGCCAGAGCACTCGGTAGAAAATTTGTCAAAATATCATTGGGAGGTATTAGAGATGAAGCTGAAATAAGAGGCCATAGAAGAACATATGTTGGAGCGATGCCAGGTAGAATCATTCAAGGCATAAAACAAGGAGGGACAAAAAATCCTGTTTTCATGCTAGATGAGATAAAGTGGGAAGAGACTATAGAGGAGATCCTTCAGCTGCTCTTCTTGAAGCTTTGGATCCGGAGCAAAATCATGCGTTTTCGGATCATTATCTTGAAGTTAACTTTGACTTGTCAGATGTTTTTTTTATTACTACGGCAAATATTTTAGATACAGTTCCTGATGCTTTGCTTGATAGACTGGAAGTTATACATTTTCCAGGATATACAGAAGATGAGAAATTTAATATCAGTAAAGACCATTTGGTGAATAAACAGGCGGAAGCACATAGCATTACTCAAAAAGATGTAAAAATAACAGATAATGCATTAAAGATATTGATAAGAAGATATACCAGGGAAGCAGGAGTTCGCGATCTTGAAAGACAGATTGCCGCTATCTACAGAAAAGTAGGTAGGGAAATTATTGAGGGTAAAATAAATAATAAAACAGTAGGAGCTTCAGATGTACCTAAATATTTAGGTCCATTCAAATTCTCTTCCCAGATGATTGAAGAAAAAGATACGATAGGCATATCAACAGGTCTAGCTTGGACTCAGGCTGGAGGAGATATATTATTCATCGAAGTTGCGATTATGCCGGGTAAAGGATCCTTAACGCTAACCGGACATTTAGGTGAGGTGATGAAAGAATCTTGCCAAGCTGCTTTAAGTTATATAAGGGCACGATGGGAGACATTTGGTTTAACAAGAGATTTTTTTAATAAAATAGATATTCATGTTCATGTACCTGAAGGTGCTGTACCTAAAGACGGTCCATCTGCGGGAATAGCAATTTCAACCGCGATGGTCTCTGCTTTAACCAAAATTCCAGTAAGGCGAGATGTCGGTATGACAGGAGAAATTACCTTAAGAGGGAGAGCTTTGGAAATTGGTGGAGTAAAAGAAAAAGTTATAGCAGCTCATAGGGCAGGTATTCATACAATTATTATGCCTAAAGATAATAAGAAAGATTTGGAAGACATACCTAAATACGTCTTAAATGATCTGCACTTTGTTTTTGTATCACACATGGATGATGTTTTAAAAGTTGCATTGGTTTTTCCAAAAAAACAGCAAGGTACTCAATTTAATCTGAAAAAAGAATTTGTTCAAATGCAAAAGACGCAGATAAAGAAACAAAACTAAATTAACCTTTTTATTCTGAGAAATATTTTTCTAGCTTCGTTTAAATGATTATATATTTGATAGAGCTTATTGTTTATTACTAAATCATAACTTCCGGTAAGCTCGACATATTTTCCTCCATAACCTTCTTTAAACCTGGTAAAACCTGCCCATGAACTGTCATGATGACTTGTGGAGAAATCAGGAGCTAATGATCCCCACATATCAAATTTCTTAAGCTGCATTTTTTTGCCAAACCTTATGGATTCCCACATGAGTAAATTGGATGCCATATAGTTTCTATATTGAGTTGATGTCCCACCGTATGGGTAATATAAGTATTCTTTAAAATGAAAAAGCTCATATGATGCAAGTGGAAGAGACTATAGAGGGGCTATTAATATATGGGCGATTCCGTTTTTTAAATTTTTCCAGACTATTTTATGATAATTATAATCATGCCCGAAATACTTTTGTCTTTTACAGGTTTCAAAATATAATTTAATAAAGATAGAAAATCCTTTATCATCTGATATTTCTCTGACAATGACACCCTTTTTTTGCGCTAGCTTTATATTGTAACGTGTTTTTGGTTTCATCTGCATGAGAAGTATATTTTCATTTTTCTGAAGGTCTATTACTTGTGTCCACGTTGGAAAAAGGGGGTGGGGAGATTTAACTAACATTTTTTTATTATTTCCTATGTTCTCAATATTTGGCTCGAACTTAATAAAAATAATTCTGTTTTTTTTGGCATACGACCTGAAAAAATCCATAGCCTTTAATGATGGGATTACCGATCGGGGTACGTAACCTATATAAAATGACGTTTTAGGAATCTGATGAATCGTTAACTGATAGACATTATTTAAATTAACCTGATCGGTCTCCATTATTCTTACGACCTTAATTCCCATTTCCTTCCTTGCTTCTCCCCATTCCCAAGCCTGTAATGGATGAGTGGCATAATTATTCCATTTTAAATGGTCAAATTGATCATCAACTATTTTTATTTGCATTTAAGAATATTTAAAAAAATAAATAAAACTTAATCCGGATATTATCGAATTAATAACGAAATAAAGAATTAGGATGAAGTAGGAAAGACTGATCGAAAATCTGCTTTCTGGCGTTAGAAAATGTGTTTTTTTAAAAATTCGCATTAACCAGGATCCGCTTCCCCAGCTGTGACCGACAAGAAATATTAAGCTTACAAAAAAATTTAGAGGAAAAATAAGAGTTTTGACTAAAATATAAGTTAAAACAAACCATATCAGTGCGCCTAGGATAAATAAATAGGGACTGGTTTGAAGTATTAGATAGGCAGGACTGGCCTCATTCACTTTCTTATGATTTTGCCAATATTCTTTATCCTGGCCAAATAAAGTCAACGCACCATCAGTAAGCTGAGGTAGAACAAAGGAAAAAAACAGCGGATTAAATTTAATTAAATCCATCATAATTTTTATATAGTTCCAGCATTTTTAATAACTTCAAGCGTCTTTTCAGCACACGATTGCCATGAGAACATTTTAACCCTGTTTTTTCCTTTTGCGATTAAATTAGTTCTAAGTTCCAAATTATTTTTTAGTTCCATCAATTTATCGAATAGATTATTTTCGTCTTTTGGATCAAAATATAATGCGGCGTCTCCGGCGATCTCAGGCAAGGAAGAACTGAAAGAACAAACTACCGGGCAGGAAAAACTCATAGCTTCAACTACAGGGATTCCAAATCCTTCATAAAATGAAGGAAGCACAAAACAAAAAGCGTTTCGATAAAGTTCAGATAAGTATTTGTCATTTACATAACCTAAAAATAATACGTCATCTTCAAGTTGTGTTTCTTTTACCTCTCGAAAAATTTTATCATACATCCAGCCTTTCTTTCCTACAATCACCAATTTATAGTCCGGATTTTCATTTCTATATTTTCTATAAGCTTTAAAAAGAGCGGTCAAATTTTTTCTTGGCTGGAGTGTCCCCACATACAAGATATATTTATGTTTTTTTATAGATGAGTGAATTGAAGGCGTAAAGTCGGGAATATTTTTAAGGTTTTTTTCGAATCCGTTATAAATTACATCAATTTTATCTTGAGCGGTAGCGTAGAATTTAATAATATCCTTTTTTGTAGTGTTTGATACTGCTATTATTTTTTTTGATTTTTCTATGGCAAATTTGGTCCAGTTTTTTAACTTGTATAAATCGTTTTTTTTGAATTCATCGGGATAGTACATGTAGGAAAGATCATGTATTGTTACAACAGAAGGGAACGGGTTAAATCTTGGAACATAATGGGCAGGGGAAAAGAAAACATTAATTTTTGCTTTTGTTAAATATAAATATAAAAGCGAAATTGGTAAAAAGATTTGAGACCAAAAAAATTTTCCAGAAATTACCTTATATCTAAAATATTTATTTGACTCTGGCAGATCTTTTTTAGGATCATTTTTTAATAGAACGACAAACTGAAGATTGTCACTTGATTTCTTTTGAAAATATTCAAGTAATTTTAACGTATAAACCGAAACTCCAACTTTTTCTATAACATTTGCTTCATTACCATCAATACCGATAATCATATTATTTAATTATTCAAACTTTAAGACTTTAAAGCACTTATCATTTTAGTGTAATATTTTTCCCAAGTGAATTTTGCCCCGTTTTTTAATCCTTTAACTGACAGACTGTTTCTCATTTTTTCATCTTTTATGAGTAAATTGAGACTGTTTTGTATATCCTCTTCTTTAAATGGATTAAATAGGTGTGCCGAATCGCCTGCAATCTCAGTCAAAGATGATGTATTTGAGGTCGTAACAGGTGCTCCAATTTGCATAGCTTCAATGACAGGATATCCATATCCTTCCCAAATAGATGGATAGATAAAAAATAAACATGAAGCATATAGTGCGTACAATTCATCATCACTGAGATAACCTAAGAATCTGACGTTTTGTTTTTTATTAAATTCATCCTGATCAATGCTTATTTTATCCCAGCCTTTTGGTCCGACGATTATAAGGTCGGGTTTAGGCATTTTTACTTTCTGGTAAGCTTTTATTAAAGTCTTAATATTTTTTCTCGGTTCAAGCTTGCCTACAGACAATATAAAAGAATTCTTAATTCTATATTTTTTCAAAGTTTCATTGATTCTAATTAGTGATGGTTTTGTGATTTGAACTCCGGGATAATTAACAATTATTTTTTGGGGATTGAAGTTTAGTAATTCGATAAGATCTTTTTTGGTGGAATTGGAATCAGCAAAGATAAGTTTATCTTCTTCCTTAATTAATTTTAATCTTTTATTTTGTGTTCTTAGAATTTGGTTATGTACTGTTTCAGGATAGCGTAAAAAGGTGAGATCGTGTACGATTGTAGTTTTATTAGTGTTTATTTTCGGTTCCGTCCAATCGGAAGAGATGAACCAATCGATTTTATCGCCAAAATCCGGAGTCAAAATTTTTAAATTGTGTAAATCATTCCATAGTAGAGAGAGTATTGATGGAGGTACTTTCCACTTTATTAACTTATGATTAGATTTTTTAATTTTCAATTCTGTATTTAAATCCAATTGATTTCTTAAGGAAGAAAAAAAGAAATAGTATTGATTTATACTGTCATGGTCAAGGATATAATTTGTAAGACCGCTTGTAAATCTAGATACACCTGTTCCTTTATAAACAACCTGTGATATGTCAATCCCTAATTTCATGTCTTTTAATTTTTTGATAAATAATTTCTAACTGGTGTGATATTTTTTCATAACTGTAATATTTTTTGACAAGCAAATAGGAATTGGTTCTAAGCTTTTCAAATAATACTTTATCAGTCAGTACAGTTTTAGTTTTTCTTACAAAATCGTCCGGGTTTTTTGCGATAAGTACATCTTCGTTGTCTTTGACCATTAGTCCGGCCACACCTGTTTTTGTTGAAATAATCGGTAAACCAGTGGACATGGCCGCGAGAATTTTTAATCTTGTTCCTCCTGGTCCGAAAATCGATACTGACGATCTAACA
>JAMCSM010000093.1 GCA_023380915.1 Actinomycetota bacterium
AAAGAAAATAACACAAAAACAGCTCGCTGAACTTGTAAATACAAAACAGCCAAGCATTGCAAGACTTGAAAGTGGTGATTATAACCCTACTCTTGATTTTTTAAAAAAGATTGCTGAAGTTTTGGGTGCTAACCTTGAAATTAATTTTATTTCTAAAGCTTCTTGATAAATTTATGATATCTATCCGGTTAAATAATTTCTATTTTCCTTAAACAAATTAATTCCTCCAAAAAAAGGTTCGAAATTTCACACCTTGGGGCACTGTATAAATTTATTGAAAACCAAAAGATCCTAAAGAAATATAATAAACATAAAATTAAGAAAGGGAAAGATATGAAAAAATGGGAATATACGCTTGCAGAGTTTTATAACAGAAAATTAGAAGCAATCAGCGGCAAGTTGGCTGACAGTTTAAAAGCTGGGATTTTTATATTAAATAAAACAGACATTATAGAATTTCTTAATGTTGCAGGTGAACAGGGCTGGGAAGCCTTAAGTACTTGGGGTGAAGATATAAAATTTATTTTACTGAAGCATGAAATATAAAAAAAGAATTTAAAGAGTTTATTAAAATAAACTGTATTAATAATTGCAGGCTTATGGTAAATTTAATAAGCAATCAGGCAAAAGTTACTATTAAACAATTGTAAAAAATCGTGGGACAGGAATGGAATAATGACAGATCTTAATTTAAAAGCTGGTATGACCGGAGAAGCTTCAGTAATTGTAAATGCAAGCAATACTGCATTAAAATTCGGGAGCGGCACTGTTAATGTTTATGCAACGCCCGCAATGGTAGGTCTTATGGAAAATGCAGCTATTAATGCAGTTGACAGGTATTTGCCTGAAGGTTATGCTTCTGTTGGCACAAAAGTAGAGGTCCGGCATCTTGCCCCCACACCTATAGGCATGGAAGTAAGAGCTGAAGCAGAGCTTACTGAAATAGACGGTTTTAAACTTAAATTCAAAATTGAGGCATATGATGAGAAAGAAAAAATAGGAGAGGGCACACATTCCAGATATGTTGTAAAATTAAGTGATTTTGTTAAAAAAGCTGAGAACAAAGCGGAAAATAATTAAATGCGGGAATTTGTTTTTCATAAGAAATCACCATCTTTATGCTTATATTATAAATAGATAGAAATATTATATAAAAAGAAATTATTGTTACAAATCCCTGAATTTTAAGAAACCAATATAATATTTCTACGTCTTTAATAGGTTATTATAAATTTAACCGTCATTAAAAAATGATTTATTATCAATATATTATTGCCGGAATTTTAATAGCTGTCCTTCTTAATTTTATTGTTAATATCATAGTATTTAAAAATCTAAGCAAATTTTCTCTTCCGGATTATATTCTAAAATCACCACCTCTCATATCTATTTTGATACCTGCGAGAAACGAAGCTGAAAACATAGGCAGGTGTCTTGCTTCCTTCATGAAGCAGGATTATCCTAATATGGAAATACTTGTTCTCGACGATAACTCCAGCGATAATACTGGTTTGATTGTTAAAAGGCTTGCTAAAAAAGACAGCAGGATAAAGCTTTTTAAAGGAAAACCTTTGAAAAAAGGCTGGCTTGGCAAATGCTATGCCTGCCAGCAGCTTTCAGAATATGCAAAAGGTGATTATTTTATCTTCACCGACGCCGATACTTTGCATTTTAATAAGACAGTATCAAATGCGCTTGCAGCACTTTTGAGAAATAAAGTCGATGCCCTTTCAGCATTTCCCAATCAAATTATGGTATCGATTCATGAAAGAATGACTGTGAATTTCATAAATTTTGCAATCCTTAGTTTTTTGCCTTTGATTTTAGTGAAAAAAGCAAAAACACCTTTTTTCTGTGTTGCGATAGGGCAGTTTTTCCTGTTTAAAAGGGAAGTATTTGAAAAAATCGGGGGTTTTGAGCATGTAAAGACTGAAATAATCGAAGACGTATATCTGGCAAAAGAGGTCAAAAAGTTTGGTTATAAATATATGGTTTTTGACGGTAACGGTAATATATCCTGCAGGATGTATAAAAATTTAAAAGAAGTCATCAAAGGTTTTTCGAGATTCATTTATGCGGCATTCGATTTTAATGTTGCTATGGAAGCAATTGCAATTTTTTTTGTATCAATATTATTTTTAGTTCCTTTTATTTTGCTTCCTATTGGAATTTTTATCTTCAGATGGTCCGGTCTCTTAATCACTTTAAGCATAATTCAAATTTTTATAGTTTTGACAATAAAAATAATTCTTGCACTTAAGTTTAAATATAGAATCCTTGATTCCCTCCTTACTCCTATCTCAATGGTTTATATGATCCTGCTTGCCTGCAATTCATATCTCCAGACAAAAGTAGGCAGTGGCATAAACTGGAAAGGCAGAACCTATAATATAGAAAATGACGAAAAAGGAATGGAATTGATAGAAAACGAAATAGAAGATGAAGCAGAAGAAGATAGAGACGAAGCTCATAACTATGGAAAAAATGGAATTTAAAAATAAAATTTCAATAATTATTTATTATTATCTGTTAAAGTAATTTTATTATTTGATTATACTCCTATTTTTGTTTGTCTTACCTTATTTTTGGCACAAATAAGTCCTTAACGCTTGCTTCTTTATGAAATTTAAAATTGGTTAAAAAATTCGATGATCTGTTTATTTGTTTAGGCACCATAATAAGAATCAGCAGAATAGCAAGAATTAAAAATACAGCGGAATCTTTAAAAATCCACATAAAAATGCAGGATGTTAATATACCCAGAACAATACTCCACAGCATATTCCTGATTACAAACAATCCCGTTAAAATTCCTGCAGCAAAAGCTGGGATTGTTAAAGGATTTACTGCAAGAAGAAATCCCAGCGCCGTTGCAATCCCCTTGCCTCCCGAGAATTTTAAATAAGGTGAATAGTCGTGTCCTGCAACTGCGGCACATCCTGCCAGAATTGCTGTTAATTCGCTGCCTGTAAATTTCAGAACCAGAAAATATGCAAAATAACCTTTCGCAACATCAAGGAAAGCTCCTATTATTCCCCAAAATCTTGAAACATTGAAAATAAGATTCCAGCTGCCCGGATTCTTATCTCCGATTTCAGTCAATTTTTTCCCGCTTAGAAATCTACCGATTATATAGCAAAATGGTATAGCGCCAATAAGATAGCTGATAATTATAAAGACTGTAAATTTTAAAATTTCTAAAATTCCCATTTATAATTTTATCTCTTAAATTCACTTATGGATTAATTCTATAAAATTTGCAGTAATTTGACAAACATACGGAAATAAAATCATCTCAAATGAATTTTTTCTGAATTATTTATAGATTCAATTAAAATAAATTGGTATTATGGTTATTATTTAAAAGTCAAAGGAGTAACTGGAAATGATGCCGAAATTAATACTTATGTTTACGCAGAACGATATGACTGTTCCAAACGCCATTGAAGTCTTTGAAGAAATAAAAGACCTGCCTGTGGATTTTTATGGTTTTAAAGAATTAGGCCTCCCGCCCGAAAAAATGAAAATATTGAATGATAAGATTCATGATGCGGGTGTTCAATCTTTCCTGGAAGTAGTTGAATATGAGGAAGATAAAATTATGGAACCTTCCAGGATGGCTGTGGAAATGGGTTTTGACTACCTGATGGGCACAGTTTATTTCCCGTCAATATGGAAAATAATAGACAAAAAAATAAATTACTTCCCATTCTGCGGAGAAATCTATGACAGGCCGTCGGTTCTTGATGGCACCATAGGAGAAATAGTCGCCGATGCAAAAAGAATAGAGGCGGCAGGGGCAAATGGGTTTGATCTTCTAGCTTACAGATATATTGAACCCGATAAGGTCAATGAACTTGTTATCGCTGTAAAAAATGCAGTAAAAGTACCGATTGTTTCTGCAGGTTCAATAAACAGTTTTAAAAGACTCCAGGAGACAATGGACCAGGGAGTGTGGGGATTTACGATAGGAGGAGCATTCTTTGAAAAGAAATTTGTTCCCGGAGGTACTTACAGGGATAATGTTACCGCGGTTTTGGAAAAATTAGGAAAATTTAAATAAAAAATAAACATGCAAAAAGCCTTGGGTTTAATTGAAACAAGAGGACTCGTTAGCTCAATTGAAGCTGCAGATACTATGCTTAAAACAGCAAATGTAAAACTATTGGGCAAACAGCGTATTGGAGCAGGGCTTTTAACTATTATGGTTGAGGGTGACGTTGAGTCTGTTAAAGCAGCAGTCGGGGCCGGAGCCGAAGCCGCTAGAAAAGTGGGGCAGGTAGTATCAGTACATGTAATACCCAGGCCTGATGATGAAATAGATATAATCCTTCCAACAGAAAGTTCAAGACCGGTCAGAAAATAAATCAATAATAGATCTAATCAATAATAAATCTATGGATAAATCTATAAATAAATCAATGAAAAATCAATGAAAATACTTACCATTAACTCCGGTTCAACATCAATAAAATTTAAATTGTATGAAATGCCCCAGGAAAAATGTCTGGCGTCCGGAAAAATAGAGGGGATTGGACAAACAAACTCCACATTTACCTTCAATTCCGGCTCGTACAGTGAAAAGGAAAAAAATTATGATATTCCGGATCATAAGGTAGGTTTAAAGCTTATAATCGATAAATTATCAGGCAGCGGAACAGGTGTAATAAAAGATAAAAAAGATATAGCGGCAATAGGTCACAGGGTTGTTAATGTCGGCGACAGGGTGTCTTCTTACCTCATAATCAATGATAAAGTTGTAGATGATCTTAAAGATTGCATAGACCTTGCTCCGCTTCATAATCCCCCTAACCTTCTCGGCATAGAAGTTTGCAGGGACATATTTAACGGCACTCCCAATATTGCAATATTTGATAATATTTTTCACAAAAATATGCTGCCTAAAGCATTTCTTTACGGCATACCCTATGACTATTATGAAAAATATAGAATCAGGAAATATGGGTTTCACGGTATTGCCTACACTTATATGGTCGACAGGGTATCCAAACTTTTAAATAAGAACTTAAAAGATTTGAAAGTTATAGCAATTATGCTTGGAGGAGGTTCTTCGATTACTGCTGTAAAAAACGGCATAGCAATTGACACATCGATGGGTTTTACACCCGCAGAAGGTCTTTTTATGTCAACCAGAAGCGGGGATCTGGATCCTGCGATAATAACATATATTATGAAAAAAGATAATTTGAATCCCGCAGAAATTGATGAAATCATCAATAAAAAATCAGGACTTCTGGGGCTTTCCAGGAAATATAAGGATTATAAGGAAATTGAAAAAGGAGTTCTTGCAGGTGATGAAGATTGCCTGAGGGCATTTGATTCCTATGTCTATAAAATAAAAAAATATATAGGCTCTTATATTGCTGCGATGGATGGTGCCGATGCAATTGTTTTTGGCGGTGGTATAGGGGAAAACTCTTCGATAACCAGAGAAGCCATACTTGACGGATTTAGTTTTATAGGTTTGGAGCTTGATAAGGATAAAAATAAAAATTTAAAAGGTGAAGGACTTATTTCTGCCAATAGTTCTAAAGTAACCGTATTTGTTGTTAATGTTGATGAAGAAATAGTGATTGCCCGGGAAACATATAAGCTTATAAAAAATGCAAATTAAATGTAAAAAAATTTAAGTTAAAAAATTTAAATTAATTTGACAAACAACAAAAAATAACATAATATTTAAACATACAACAAAATATAACATTCTTTAAATTTTTGACCTAAAATGCTTTCTGCAGAAAGAAAAGTAAAAATTGCACAAATAGTAAGTGAAAGCGGTGGAATAAAAACTTCAGAACTTTCCAATATGTTCAATGTCTCAGAAATGACGGTCCTTAGAGATCTTGCTATTCTTGAGGAAGAGGGCTTATTAAAAAGAGTTTACGGCGGAGCAGTAGTTACGAGAGATGCATCACATGAAATTTCCAGTATCTTAAGGAAAGAAATTCAAACTCAGGAAAAAAATATTATTTCTGAAAAGGCGCTGGAAATGGTGGATAACGGCGATTGCATATTCCTTGATGGATCAACCACGGCACTGGCCCTGGCTAAAAAACTTCATGAAAAAAATGATATTACTGTGATAACAAACGGTCTGGATGTTGTAAATGAAATCAAAAACAATAACAATATAAAGTTAATTTGCCTGGGCGGAGAGCTCTACAATATTACAATGAATTTTACAGGTCCCTTTACGGAATCATTTCTCAGGAATTTTTATGCTGATAAGTGTTTTATATCCACGGCAGCTCTTTCATTAAAATCAGGTTTGACTGTCGAAAACCAATCCCAGGTGCTTTTAAAAAAAATAATGATTGAAAATTCAAGCAAAAGAATAGCATTAATTGATTCAAGCAAGTTTGGCAGAGTTGCATTAAGCAAAGTTTGTTCTTTCAATGAAATTGATACTATAATAACAGATAAAAAGCCACCGGATGATTATCTCAAACTTTTTAAGGAAAACAATTTAGAGATTATATATTAAATTAACTAAAAAATATTAAATTAACCGGAAAATAAAATAAAGAACCGGAAAATAAAAGAAAGATACAGTACACAATTACAGGAGAATTAGATTTATGAGATTTGGCATAGTTACGGGAAATGTTGTTTCAACGATTAAACATGAAAAGCTGCATGGCATCAAGCTTGCCATAGTACAGCCGCTTGATCCTGACGGTAATGTAATAGGAAATGAAGAAATTGTCGCAGATTATCTGAATGCCAATGTAGGAAATCTGATTTTCTGGACTGCCGATGGCCAGGCAATAAGTAATGTTATGGGAATTGAAAATGTACCTCTCAGGGGCTCAATTATCGGGATAATAGATAAAATTGATATGGAGCTTGAAAAAAAGGTTATAAAGGGCTACTCATAAGAAGCGTCTTATATAAGGATTGATCATAATGAAAATGATAAAAGTCATTGGCAGCATTACTTCAACAATAAAAGATAAATTCCTGGAAGGTTTTAAAATTTTGCTTGTCCAGTCAGTCAATACGGATTTGTCAGTCAAAAAAGATTATTATGTCGTTGTAGATACTGTAGGGATGGGCGAAGGCGAGATAGGCCTTATGGTTACCGGAAGTACCGCAACAAAGACAGAAATAACAAAAAACACAAGTCTTGATGGAACAATTGTTGCAAAAGTAGAGCGAATAGATCTCAGTTAAATCGAATAATTTTTTTGAAGGATACTAAGAGATGACATATCCTGAATTGGAAATTATAAAAAATGCAGGTATAGTCGGGGCGGGAGGAGCTGGTTTTCCAACACATGTAAAACTGGATGCCCGGGTTGATACGCTGATTGTCAATGGAGCTGAATGCGAGCCTTTAATTCATGTTGATAAGCAATTGCTTGAGTGTTATTTTGAAAAAGTTTATGAAGGCATGAAGATAGCTTCAAACCTGGTTGGTGCAAAGAAGGTTGTGCTTGCACTTAAGGCTAAATATAAAAACGCTATAGATGTTATTGAAACCTTCAGAAACAGGCAGGATGTAATATCAGATTTGAAATTTGAATTATTCAGGCTTGATAATTTTTATCCTGCGGGTGATGAGCATGTTCTTGTTTATGAAGTGACGGGTAAGGTGGTACCTGAAAGCGGTATTCCTTTAATGGTTGGATCTGTAGTCATAAATGTAGAAACCTTACTCAATATATCCAATGCGGTGCATGGTGAAAACGTGGTGAATAAGTTTGTAACAATAAATGGGGAAATTGAAAATCCCATGACACTTATGGTTCCGGTAGGGACTCCTGTAAAAAATTTAATAGAATATTGCGGAGGAGTAACCACCGGGGATTATGCAGTCCTTGACGGCGGACCGATGATGGGAAAACTTATAGATTCCAATACATATGCTGTTAAAAAAACAACTAAATCAATTGTTGTTTTACCTGAAGACAATATTGTAATAGAACAAAAAAAGAGAAGTATCCGCAAGGCTATAAAAAGAGCCCAGGCTATCTGCCTCAGCTGCAGGATGTGCACTGATTTATGTCCAAGGTACCTTCTGGGTCATGGCCTTTATCCTGACGAGATGATGAAAAGATTTTATAAAGGTGAACTTACGGATGAAGATCTGAAAAAATTTGATTTTGCATTTCTCTGCATAGATTGCGGCTTATGTGAACTTTACAGCTGCGTTGTGGATCTTTCTGCAAGATCAATATTTAATTTTTTAAAAAGTGAATTTGCTAAAAGGGGAATAAAAAATACGCATAGCAGAAAAGACCTGACTCCAAATGAATTCAGGGAATTCAGGAAGGTTCCCGTTGACAGACTGGAGCGCAGACTGGAGATAGATAAATATCACAGTAAAGCAGCAATTTCAGAGTTTAATGAAAAAGTAAATGAAGTGAAGCTGTATCTTTCCCAGCATGTAGGCGCTCCTGCCATACCGGTTGTTAAAACCGGGGAAAGTGTAACTCTGGGACAGGCAATTGCTGATATCCCGGAGGGCAAGCTTGGGGCTAAAGTCCATAGTTCTATTGATGGCACTGTTTCTGAAGTCAATGATGTTTATATTTCTGTAAAAAGAATATAGTTTTATATAATATTGAAATTATTGAAATTATTAAATTAAATATTATTTGAAAAAGATAATTGTATCTGGAAAAAAATAATTGTGTAATGATAAAATATGGTTTACGAAAATAAAGGTAATATTGCGGTTGTAGAATTTAAAAGTGTTTCAAGAGGGATAATTGTCACAGATTATATGCTTAAAGCTGCGAAGATAAACCTCGTTATTGCAACAGCGCTCTGCCCGGGAAAATACCTTAGCATTGTTGAGGGAGATGTGGAAGCTGTGACCAAAGCTGTTACAACTGCGGATTTGCTATTACCTTATA
>JAMCSM010000094.1 GCA_023380915.1 Actinomycetota bacterium
CAGTGATGGAAAACCTGTAAAAGCTGCAAATCCAAACAGCAGGTTCACAGCGCCGGTAAAGCAGTGTCCCACTGCCTCAAAATATATGGATGATCCGAATGGTGTTCCAATTTCAGCATTAATCTTTGGAGGAAGAAGAGCAAGCCTTGCACCACTGGTTTATCAGTCATTTAACTGGCAGCACGGAGTTTTCGTTGGTTCAATCATGGCTTCAGAGATTACAGCGGCACAATATGGTGCACAGGGAGCAGTGAGAAGAGATCCTATGGCTATGATTCCATTTTGTGGTTATAATATGGCGGATTATTTCAGGCATTGGCTTGATATGGGAAAAAAGATACAAAACAAACCAAAAATATTTCATGTAAACTGGTTCAAAACAGATACTGATGGCAGATTTCTATGGCCTGGCTTTGGGGATAATCTTCGAGTTCTGGAATGGATTGTATCAAGAGCAAAAGAGGAGACTGATGCAAAAATAACTCCAATAGGTTATGTTCCATATAATAAGGATATTGATCTTACTGGTCTTGATTTAAATCAAAAAGATATGGATCAACTTCTGGATGTTAATAATGAAGGATGGCTGAAGGAAGTTCAGGATATAAAAGAGTTTTATGCAAAGTTTGGCAATAGAATGCCCGAAGAAATGAACTTCGAGCTTAATAGCCTGTTTGAAAGATTATCTAAAAAATAAGACAGATCATCACCTGTCAAAACTTATACAGAACCATACCACTGCAGGGCTTGGGGTAAAAGTAGGTTGATTTTTGGGGCATGATTTCACCTCTTAAAGACAAGTCTTCTACTACACCAATATCAGGGGCATTTAATATAAATCCTGCATCGAATTCTGCATTAACAACGTCTTCTATTACTTCCTGAATGGTGTGCAGGAATTTTATATCCCCTATCTCATACGGGCTGAGTAAAATTCCAAGTAATAATTTATGAAGAATGTTTACATCAAGGTTTTCATATTCAAAATCAAAATTCTCTTCTTTAAGCTCCAATTTTTTATAAGCGATCTCGATATCATTTTTAAGAGTTATGAAAAAGCTGTCTTTATTGCTAAAATAAACTACGAGGCTTTTAAGACCTTTTGACTTTGAACCAATCATTTTTTCGTTTATAAGTTCTTCGTTAAAATTTGTTATGTTTTCAATTTCGAAATATTCCTTTATTTTTGTTTTTAAAACCTCGGGAGCCAGGGTATTGTTGAATTTAATTACCCTGTGCGTAGGATGGATTATTATATCTTTCTGATTGCTTGCTACAAATAAAGTAAGTACATAGTCTTCGGGTAAAAAAATATCATCGCCAGTTGATACTTTGTGGGAAGCTTTGATCTTGTTTGGACTGCTTTCTTCGTTTTTTTTGATTTCTTCCTTATATAACCTTGAGGTCTCATAGCGGTGATGTCCATCAGCTATAAGAAGTGTTTTATTTTTCATTAAATCTATGATTTTTTTAATTGTCTCTGCATCGTTTATCTTCCACATCCTGAAGCCTAAAGTATTGTCATATTCTGCATTTGTAGATACATCTGCTTCACAATCTAAATATTTTTGTAAGGCATAATTTATTTCATTGCTGCTGTCATTATAAAGAGTATAGATAAATTCAAAATTCGTTCTGCATTTTCTAAGCAAATTTAATCTGTCCTCTTTGGGTTTGGGAAGAGTCTTTTCATGACGAAGTATTTTACCTTTTCCATAATCTTCAACTTTTACAAGTCCGACAAAACCACTAAACTTCTTTAAAATACCATTTTCTGTAAAACTCTCCTCTATCAAATAAAAACTTTTGTTTTCTTCAAATATTAAAATATCATTTTCGATCCAGTTATTAAGAGTATCACGTGCAACTTCATACCTGGTCTTATTTTCAGTATCATCGGGTAGTGTAAGGTTCACTATATTATAAAAATTTTGAAGCTTCAAAGCCCCTTTCATTTCGGGTGAAATAATATCGTAAGGAGGTGCTATTACTTTTGATATTTCAGGTATCTTATTCCGATTATATCTAAGCCCGTTGAGTGGTAAAATATCAACCATTTTGATCCCTTCCTGAAAGTTATAAATTTTAGCAAAATTGGATTTGAATTATAAATGAAAAAATATTTAATATCAAATTTTACCTTAATTTTTGCCCTAATTTTTTTCTTAAACATATGAAATAATTGATGTATAATTTAGTGGTTTACTTTAAGACCTTTTTAAGATTTTTTTGAAAAAGGAATCATAATTGTTAGGGATATTTTTAGAGAAGGCGGGACTGTTATGAAAATAGATGTTGTTGAAAATGTTATGCAATACAATAAGGAAGAAGCTGATAAAAACAGAAATATTTTCAAAAAAAATAGAATACTTGTTTTAAATTTATTATCGGCGCCAGGAGCTGGAAAAACATCATTAATTATAGAAACAATCAAAAAACTTAAGGACAGACAGATCATAGGTGTGATCGAAGGTGATATTTCTTCAACTCATGATGCTGAGAAAATTAAGAATCATATTGATAATGTGGTGCAGATAAATACAGGCGGAACCTGTCATCTGAATGCATCAATGGTAGCAAAAGCTATCGAAAAATTGGATTTGGCTGCTCTGGATATCATTTTTATTGAAAATGTGGGCAATCTTATATGTCCTGTAGGTTTTGATCTCGGGGAAGGCTTTAAGGTTCTTGTTTCATCAGTAACCGAGGGGGACGATAAGCCTGTTAAATATCCAAAAGCTTTTACAAAAGCAGATATTATTGTACTCAATAAAATTGATATGATTGATTATAATGACTTCAATTATGACTTTTTTGAAATCAATGTAAAAAAATTAAATCCTGGTGTGAACATATTAAAGGTTTCATGTAAAAAAGACACAGGACTTGAAGAATGGGTAAGCTGGATCAAAAGTAAACTGTAAATATTTTTTTATTTTTTTCAAAATTTTAAGAATTTTTTCGGGATTTTTATTTGACAGCTTGTGCTTTTGGTGATATGTTTTGTTGTTACAAAGTATTTACAAACTCAGTTTTATAAAATTACAAAGAACGGATATAGGAAGGAGACCAGATGCTTTATAAAATCCTAAAAAAGGATGATTATAATGATTTTGTAAAAAAGCTTATATCGGACTATATTTTTATCGGTCCTGTTAAAAAAAATAAAGCAGTTCATGATTTTGTACCAATAAAAGATTTTGCAAGGCTTGATTTAAATTATAAACGAACTACAATACCACCCGCAAAAAAGATTCTTTTTACCCCGGTTGAGACTCTTATCCAATATGAAATTGGAGAAGACATAAAGGTTAAACCAAACATTGAGGCTAGGGAAATGATTCTCTTTGGAATAGATGCCTGTGATTTAAATGGCATGAATTTTCTCGACAGGTTTTTTTCAACAGACTTTATCGATGAAAATTATTTTTCAAAAAGAAGGAATCTTATTGTAATTGGGGTAGATAGAATGCCATCTGAAACATGTTTTGCATTAAGCATGGGAAAAGAATATGTAAAAGATGGATTTGATTTGTTTTTAACTGATCTTAAAGACAGATATTTTGTAAGAGTCGGTACTGAAAAAGGCAAGGAAATACTTGAAAAATATGCCAGAACCGGTGAAGCAGTTAAAAAAGATTTCAGCGATTACAATAAGTTTCTGGATAATTACAGAAGTAAATTCAAGCAAAAAGTTGATATAAATAATTTTTATGACAATTACGAACCGATTTATGATGATAAAGAATTCTGGAACAAAGTTGCAAAGGATTGTTACAGTTGCGGATCCTGTTGTCTTGTATGTCCTACATGTTTTTGTTTTAATGTAAAAGATGAGATGGAATTAAATTTGACAAATGGCAGTAGAGTTAGGGAATGGGATTCCTGTATGATTCCGGAATATGGTTTATGCGCGGGAGGGCATAATTTCAGGCCTGATAAGGAAAACAGGTTAAAGCAAAGATATAGATGTAAACTTAAAACTTACGTAGACAAATTCGGGACTTACAGTTGTGTGGGCTGCGGGAGATGTATCGAAGCCTGCATGGCAAAAATAAATATAGCCGATGATATTAATTCGGTAAAGAAAGAGGTGAGTGTGTAGACATGAACAACATATATGTTCCGGAAATAGCAAAAATTATACGTATTGATACCGTAACACCTACTGAAAAGATATTTGATGTTTCCTTTGTAGATAAGAATATGCAGAAGAATTTTAATTTTGAACCCGGACAATTTGTTGAATGCACGGTTTTCGGGGTTGGTGAAGCCCCATTCTGTCTTGCTTCTAATCCGAATAATAAAGATAAATTCCAACTTTGTGTCAGGAGTATCGGAAATGTATCCAATGCACTTCATAATATGAAGGAAGGTTCCAGAATCGGTATCAGAGGACCATTTGGAAAAGGAACATTTCCTTGTGAAGAAGCCAGGGGAAATAATGTGCTCGTAGTGGCTGGAGGTCTTGGACTTCCGCCTCTTATGTCTTTTTTAACTTATATAATGGACAACAGGGACGATTATAAAAAAGTCATGATAATTTATGGTGCTGTAAATCCTGAAAGTATTCTTTTTAAGAATGACATACAATACTTGAGCACAAGAGATGATATATCTGTTTGCTTGACTGTAGACAATCCTGATGAAAAATGGACTGGTGAAATAGGTGTATGCACTAAATTGATACCGAGAGTTGACTTTCCACCCGACAATACCTGCACAATTGTCTGCGGTCCTCCGGTAATGTATAAATATGTCGTACAGGAACTTGAAAAGAAAAATTTTAAAGAAGATAGAATATTCCTGTCACTTGAGAGAAGGATGGAATGTGGTGTCGGAAAATGCAATCACTGTCATATAGGAAATAAAATGGTATGTATAGATGGTCCTGTATTCAGCTTATGGGAAATAAGAAATTTAAAGGAGGCTATTTAAATGAGTAAGCCAAAAGTCGGAGTATTTGGATTTACCGGATGCGGCGGATGCCAGCTTGAAATATTAAATCTTGAAGACCAGCTTTTAGACCTGGTTGGTGCTGTTGATATTGTTCATTTTACTGAAGCAATATCCGAGCACAGCGATACATATGAAGTCGCTTTAGTTGAAGGTTCGATATCCACGCACCATGATATTAAAGGAATTAAGCACATTGGTAGAATAGCAAAAATAGTTGTCGCTGTCGGTGCTTGTGCTTGCACGGGAGGCCTAAACTGTCTGAAAAATCTATATGGGACTGAAAAAGCCAAAGCGCTTGTTTATGGAGATAAAAAAGAATGGATAGATTCAATAGATGTAAAACCTGTAGATTCATATATCAAAGTAGACTACTACTCAAGAGGTTGCCCTCCAAACAGGTTTGAAATAGTTGATATTATTGAAGCGCTTATTGTCGGCAAAAAACCCGAGATACCCAATTATCCTGTTTGCATTGAATGCAAACGCCTTGGAAATACCTGTGTTTACGATCTTGGCATTACCTGCATGGGGCTGATTTCAAGGGCTGGATGTAATGCAAGATGCCCGAGTTCAATTTCAGGTTGTGAAGCGTGCAGGGGTGTAATTGACGATCCCAACGTTAATGCTCAAAAGGATATTATGGAAAAATATGGTCTTACCCTTGAGGATATAATATCAGGTTTTAATTTATACAATGCATGTAAAAAAATAGGACAGAAAACTGCCAAATAAAATAGTTCAATTTTTAAATATAATAGTCCGGAGGTTAAATAAATGGCAACGAATTTAAATATAGAAGTGGTTCCATTACCAAGAGTTGAAGGCGATGGGGATCTTGTACTGGAAATTAAAAATAAGCAAATCAAAAAATTAATGATGAGGATTCCAGAATCACCAAGATTTTTTGAAGCTATGCTTGTTGGCAGAAAATATGATGAACCTTCTCATATAACTTCAAGGATTTGCGGTATATGCTCGGTTGCTCATACATATGCATCGATAAAAGCAACAGAAGCTGCTCTTGGAGTCAGGCCTTCTGATCAGACCATTAATATGAGGAAACTTATATTTCATCATGAATGTGTGCAAAGTAATGTTTTGCATGTCTATTTTCTTGCTGCTCCGGATTTTTTAGGAGTCGGCAGTGTAATTCCCCTGGTTAAAACTCATCCTGAAGTAGTAAATATTGCCCTTAGAACAAAAAAAATGGCAAATGATATGGTAAGAATTATCGGTGGGAGAGCAGTTCATCCGATTACAACCGTTGTTGGCGGCTTTACCAAACTTCCAACAGAGGAAGAAATGTGGAAAATGAAAGACATGTTGAAAGCTTCTTATCCCGATTTCGAAGCTTCACTAAAAGTATTGAAAACGCTTAAAATTCCTGAATTTGGACGTGAAACAGAGTACATTTCATTAAGCGATAAAATAGACTATGCATTATATGACGGTGATATAAAATCATCTGACGGCTGGATTATAAATGATCAGGATTATCTTTCAAAAATCAATGAAAAAGTAGTTGCCCATTCAACAGGAAAACATTGCTGGGCATCCAGAGATTCTTATATGGTTGGAGCGTTGTCAAGATTCAATAACAATTATGAAAAACTGAGTGATAATGCGAAAACATACGCTGATGAACTTGGACTCAAAGCACCTTGCCACAATACATTTATAAATAATATCGCTCAGTTTGTTGAGATCATTCACAGTATTGATGACAGTATCAAGCTTATTGACGAAATAATGGAAAAAGGTCTGGATGAAGGTAAGGCCATGGCAAAAATAAATGTAAGGGCAGGAAGAGGAGTCGGCACAGTTGAAGCACCGAGAGGACTTTTGATACATGATTATACCTATGATTCAAAAGGCCGTGTAACAAAAGCAAATCTCATTATTCCCACAAATATGAATTATGCCAATATAGAAAATGACCTGCGCGCATTCGTTCCGACAGTAATTGAAAGTACCGAAGATGAGATAAGGCTTGGCTGTGAAATGTTAATAAGAGCTTATGATCCGTGTATTTCCTGTTCGGCACATTAACCAATCAACGTATTTATAAATATTATTTCTATTTGATAACTTAAATTATCAAATAGAATATTATTATTTTTTGTGAATAATATTTTGATCTATTATATTAATTACTGGAGTTATTAGAGGAAGGTGAGAAACAATATGCACAAGGAAGTAACAGATATCGCTAAGGTATGTGATTCGATAATAAAAAGATTGGATGAAGTTAAAAAAATTGCAGATAAAATCAAGAAACTTACTGCTGATGTTGAATCGAAAACTGATCAAATGGATGCCGTAAACAAATCACTTGCGATGCGAAAGGATATTGCAAATTTATATATTTTAAATTCAAATATTGAAGACAACCTGAAAACCCTGGAAAAAATATATAAATCTCTGAGTAAAATTTAACTAACAGATTCGTGGCAGCTGTTCACTGTATTGAAGGTCAAGTATTCTTCTGGTTCCGATTTCGGTATTGATGAGAACACGGCCATTGCCCTTTTTGGATACTGTTCCTATAATTGCCGATTCTTTTCCATATTTATTTTTTTTCATTGCATCAATAACTTTTTTGGCATCATCCGCGGATACAAACACAACCATTTTGCCCTCATTGGCAATATACATGGGGTCCATGCCCAGAAATTCACAAATGCCTCTGACTTCTTGTTTAATGGGAATTTTATCCATGAATATATCAAAATCATTATTTGAGCTTTGCGCCATCTCTATCAGGACTCTGGCAAGTCCGCCTCTGGTTGCATCTCTTAATGCATGAATATTACTGGAGGTTTCAAACATAATTTTTATCAGCGAACTGAGGGGAGAACAGTCACTCTTTATGCTAATTTTAAAATCAAATTCTTTTCTTTTTGCCAGTATTGAAATTCCATGATCCCCGATGCTTCCATTAATTAAAATAAGGTCCCCGCTTTTAATATTTTTTGGTGATACTGATGTATTACTTTCCAAAAAACCTATACCGGAAGTATTTATATATATTTTGTCAGCATTTCCTTTTTCCACAACTTTGGTATCTCCGGTGATAATCATTACTTTTATTTCATTTCCAAGATCTTTATTGATCTCATCCAGTGTTTTTTTAACAGACGCCAGAATTTTTTCCAGATCTTTTATGGCAAATCCTTCTTCTATGATAAGTGAAAAACTGAGGGCAAAAGGCTTGCAGCCGGAAGTTACAAGGTCATTGATAGTCCCGCAGATACTTAATTTTCCTATATCACCACCGGGGAAAAAAATTGGACTTACAACAAAGCTGTCAGTTGTGAATGCCATTTTTTTATCAAGACAATGAATTACTGCACTATCTTCAAGCCTGTCAAGGATATCATTTTTTAAATATTTAAGAATTAAACTGTTTATGAGTTCCCCTGTTTTTATTCCGCCATCTCCATGAGACAGATTAATAACTTCATCCTTAATCCGGTTTTTATAACTTTTCATTCCTGTACCTTTCAAATTTAAAATAAGCAGCACATGTTCCTTCACTTGAAACCATACAAGCACCAATGGGATTTTCCGGAGTGCATGCTTTTGCGAATAATTCACATTCAAATGGCACCGCAGCCCCTTTTAAAATATCGCCGCATCTGCAATTTCCAGGTTCCCTTGAGTTAACTTTCCCAATCGGAAATTTTATTTTTGCATCATAATTAGCATATTTTTCTTTTATTTTTAAACCACTTTTTGCGATATTCCCAAGTCCCCGCCAGATTGAATCTACAAGCTCAAAAACTTCATAAATTTCTTTAATTGCGAAGGGATTTCCTTCTTCTTTTACAACTCTTATATATTCATTTTCAACCATTGATACTGAGTCCTCGATCTGACTTAAAATCATTTTTATGGATGTCAGAATATCGAGGGGTTCAAAACCGCTGACAACTCCTGGAATTTTATATTTTTCAGAAATAAATTTATAAGCTTTTGTTCCGATTATTGCTGAAACATGGCCTGGTAAAAGCAGGCCATTTATTTTTATATTTTCGTCACTAAGCAATATATCAAGCGCCGGTGGTATTATTTTGTGAGTACAAAAAATAAAGAAATTTTTTAAATTTTTCTCTGCTGCTCTTTTTATAATTACAGAGGTCAGAGGGATTGTTGTTTCAAATCCGATAGCAATAAAAATTACATTTATGCCGGGGTTTTCCTCCGCAAAATCCAGAGCAGAAGAAGGGGAATAACAGATATTTACTTTTTTACCCTTTGATTTTTCTTTCATCAGTGTTGACCTTGAACCTGGTACCCTGACAAGATCGCCGAAAGAAAATATTGAGAGTTCATAATTATTTATAATTTCAAGAATCCAGTCAATATCATTTACCGGTGTCACACAAACAGGGCATCCTGGTCCGCTGATAAGATGAATATTCAATGGAAGGAGTTGCCGCAAATTGTATTTTGCAATTGACATTGTATGCGTGCCGCAAACTTCCATTATATTGATATCATTAATGATTTTTTTGCTGGCTGAATTATTGATATCAGATGCTATTTCATGAATTCTTTTACTTAACCCTTGTGAAGCTGTGTTATTTTTTTTATGATGAATCTTATCATGAGGCTTATTTTTCAAAATATTCCTTCCAGTATCCTTCCGTTATCAATGCTTCCTCTTTATCGATTATTTGAATTGCAAAACCTGCATGAACAATGACATAATCGCCAGTTTTTACTTCAGGAACAAGTGAAATGTCCACATTTTTTATTACTCCTAAACTTTCGATTTCTGCTATATTCTTATTTATTTTATTAACCTTTGCA
>JAMCSM010000095.1 GCA_023380915.1 Actinomycetota bacterium
AGAAATTTATGATTAAGAATAAATTGAATTTTATATTAATTTTTTATTGCTTTTTGCGACTACATTAATATAATAATATGATTTATCATTAGGAGATTTAGTAATATTATGGATTTTTCCAGGTCGGAACAAATTTATAAAGAAGCATGCAACATTATTCCCGGTGGTGTTACGGAAGCAAGACATCCCACAAAATTTGTAATAGGGAAATATCCGATTTTTACAGCAATAGGCAGAGGTTCACATGTTTGGGACGTTGATGGAAATGAATTTATTGATTGGCTTTGTTCTTTTGGTCCTGTAGTTCTTGGACACTGTAATGAAAAAGTAGATAAAGCAGTTATTGAAGATTTGCGTAAAGGCTTTTGTTTTACTATGGTTTCTCCAATACAAAATGATTTTGTAAAAAAATTAATCGATATTATTCCCTGTGCAGAAATGGCAAGAATTATAATAAGTGGTTCCGATGCCACTGCCGCAGCAATTAGGATTGCAAGAGTATTTACTGGTAAAGACAAAGTTATAAGGTGGGGCTACCACGGATGGCATGATTGGAGTTATGGTGGAGCAGGAACTGATAGGGAGGCTATTGGTGTGCCGGAAGGCGTAAAAAAAGATATATTTACTTTTATATATAATGATCTGGATTCACTTGATGCAGTGTTTAAAGAAAATAAAAATCAGGTTGCCTGTGTAATTATGCAACCTTTTGAGGCTTCAAAAGAGCTCCCTAAAGCAGGCTTTTTAGAAGGAGTAAAGAAATTAACCCATGAGAATGGTGCGGTGCTTGTTTATGATGAAATTAGAACAGGTTTTAGGGTAGCACTAGGTGGAGCTCAGGAATATTTTGGTGTAATACCGGACCTGGCATGTTTTAGCAAAGCTATGGCAAACGGATATCCGATATCAGTTGTAGTGGGCAAGAAAGATATAATGGAATCAAGTAAAAATACAAGGATATCTGCAACATTTTTAGTAAATACATTTCCAATGGTTGCTGCTATTGCGACAATTCAGGAGTTAGAAGAAAGAGACGGGATTTCATATATGTGGGATAAGGGAAATCGATTATTTAATGGGTTAAATAGATTAATCAGTGATTATAGAATCGAAGCTGAAATGATAGGTTTGCCTGTAATACCAATGCTTAAATTTTTATATCCTGATCATTATATATAAAAGTAAATATATGATTTCTTTTTTGCCAGCATGGTCGAGAAAGGGATTCTTCTACATCCCAACCATCACTGGTTTTTATCGCTTGCCATAACTGAGAATGATATTAATAAGACTCTAAATGCGGCTGAGGATAGTTTTAAAACACTAAAAAAGATCATAATAAAATAAATACAGTATTTTTAAAGAAATGAATTGAAGATACTTATTTAATAAATCTTAAATTTAAAAATGGCAGTATAGGAAGAGTTATGGGAGCATATGGATTGGTCAAGCCTCCTTATCCAATGCTGGTAATAACAGTTTATGGCACAAAAGGTACCGCAATAGCAGATTGGACAGACTTTGAACCTACAACTTCAAAAGTTGTGCTGAATAAGTTAGCGGATAAGCCGGAAATGAAAATGAACTTTAAAGCTGACATGAGTATATCTTGCTGGGGTCAAGGAGAAACAGCAAAAAGATTCATGAAAGATTTTGAAGATTCAATTATAAATAATACTAAACCTGAATTTGATGCGCGAGAAAGCATAAAGACTATTGTCGCATGTTCTGCAGCTTGAGATTCTATTAGAAGTGGCGTTAAAACAATTAAAATTTATGATAATTTTTGAATTTTTATTTTCATATTATCAAAGTCTATATACAAATATATTTTAAATGAATAAGATAAGAGTCGGTTTACTGCCATTATATTTAAAGCTATATGATGATTCTTTCCCTGGTCTAAGAAATGAATTTACAACTTTTATTGAAGAGATTAAGGGAGAATTGATTAGCCTGGAACTTGAAGTTTACGTAAGTTCAATTTGCAGATTAAAAAAAGAGTTTCAGGTAACTGTCGATTATTTTGAAAAAAATAATATTGATGTATTATTGCTATTACATTTGTCTTATTCACCTTCAGAAGAAGCTTTACCAGTCCTTAAGGAAACAAAAATCCCAATAGTGTTCCTGGATACAACTATAAAGTATGAATTCAGCAAAAACACCGAGTACAATGATATTCTGAAGAATCATGGTATACATGGTGTTCAGGATTTGTGCAGTGTTTTGCTGCAAAACAAAAAAAGATTTTTAATTTCTGCAGGGCACTGGAAATATTCTGACGTTTTGAAGAGATTATTTAAAAAGATCAAATCAGCTGCATTAGCAAGGTATTTTACCAGAACAAGGACAGGAAGTATTGGCGGCAGATTTCCAGGAATGGGTGATTTTTATGTAGATGCAAGGAAATTGTCTTCTGATTTTGGCATAGAAGTTGTTGAGGCGAACCTAGACGAAATTAAAAAATTGATACCTGCTGAAAATGATCAAATTATTAAGGACGAGTTAAATAGTGATTTTAATAATTTCAATTTAGTAAATGTTTCAAAAGAATTGCATCTTAATACTCTAAGAATGAGCATTGCAACCAGAAAGTGGCTTATTGAAGAAAATCTTAATGCGTTTACTATTAATTACTATGGTATATCCAGTCAATCCGGATTTTTGACAATTCCTTTTCTTGAATCAAGTAAAGCTATGGCAAGAGGTATCGGTTATGCGGGTGAAGGTGATACTTTAACTTCCTCTTTGATTTCTGCTCTTTTGCGATTATATCCTGAAACAAGTTTTATTGAGATGTTCTGTCCTGATTGGAAAAATGACTTAATATATATTAGTCATATGGCTGAAGTCAATTTAAATTTACTTGTAGGTAAACCAACTTTAATAGAGAAAAATTTGCCAATAATTCGTATTAGTAATCCCATAGTAGCGATTGGACAATTTAAAGAAGGCAAGGCAGTATTAGTTGACATTGCTCCGATAGGAGAAAATTATAATTTAATTCTTAGTAGCATCAGGATGCTTAAAATAAAAAGCGAAATAATTGACACCATTTCAGGATGGTTCCGACCCAAAGATTCGATTAACGAATTTCTTGAAAACTACAGTGAATATGGGGGTACACACCATGCAGCAATCGTATATGGCGATGTATTGGAAGAATTAAAGGACTTTGGCAAGATTTTGGGCCTGAATGTAATTGTGATTTAAATAAATACGCATTCTGGATTGAATTTATAATCTTTATTTTTTTATTATGGTTACTAAATATATTGCAGGAATAGATATAGGGACGACTAATATAAAGGGCTCTCTTTTTTCTGTCGATGGCAAACTTATCAGCACAAGTAAAATGACATATTCGAGTTATACTCCCAAAGAAAATTATTTTGAACAGGATGCTGAAGACTGGATAATGGGATTTTTTAAAGTATTAAAGAGTTTGCTAATAAACGAATCTGTAAAAAAAAATCTCGAGGCAATATCTTTATCAACACAGGGTGGTACTGTTATTCCGGTGGACAAAGATTTCAAACCTCTTTGCAGGGCGATTACCTATCTTGACAGAAGAGGCAGCAAAATACTAAAAAATAAACCCGAACTGCAAAACAAAAATATATGGTTTTACAATAAAACAGGGTGGAGGATAGATTCCTGTCTTTCTTTTCTTTCCATATATTGGCTAAAAAAGTATGAAAATTCAATTTTTAAAAAAATATATAAGATTTTATATGTAAATGATTATGTTTTAAAAAAAATTACAGGCAATAATTTTCAGGATCCTTCAAACGCTTCTATAACACAGTTTTATAATGTAAGAACTGGTATGTGGGATGATGAAATTTTAAGTCTTCTGGGTTTAAATAATAATAATTTTTCAGAGATAAAAAAATCCTGTGAGTTTGTGGGATTACTTAAAAATGAAATACGCAAAGAACTTGATTTAAGAAATAAAGTTAAGATAATAAACGGTGGGCATGATCAGTATTGTGTTTCTATTGGAAATGGGATATTGAATGAGGAGGATTTCCTGATCTCTACAGGTACAGCATGGACTATTTTTAAATTGCTGAATAGACCTCTATTTGATTCTAAATTTTTTTATGGAATTGGAAGGAATGTGATAAATGAAAAATTTGGATTAATCTATTCAATTCCTACTGCCGGGGCTGCTTTAAGATGGTTTGCACTTAATATAATGAATTTGGATGGAGAAAATAAATTATATGAAGTAGAAAAAAAAGAATATGAAAAATTGTTAAGTATTAGAAACAAAATCTTGTTTTACCCATATCTTTCAGGTAATTTTGGGCCAGATTTCGTTATAAATCAGAAAGGTGCTTTTACAAATTTAGAATTAGGACACAATTACCTGGATATGTTCAAAGCAATCATGGAAGGCATTGGTTTTCAATTAAAAAAAATTTTAGAGACCTTCAAAAAAGAAAAAGCTGGCTTTAGCAGTATCAAAATTGTTGGCGGGGCAAGTAAAAGTGATTTGTGGATGCAAATTATTGCAAATATTATAGGGAAAATTATTAATATTCCAAAAAAAATAGATGAGGATTTTGCAAGTAAAGGAGCGGCTATTATTGCAGGTTTTGGCGCTGGTATCTTTTCAAGCATTGAAGAGGGGTATTCAAAATTTAAAACTGATTTTACATCCATAAAACCTTCTAAAGAAATTCAGAAATATTATTTAGAGAAGTATAAATCCTTTAATTGTTAAATGGAGGGAAGTTGTTATGTTTAAAGTGGCTGTTTTGGGTACAAGATGAGCTGGCAAAATAGATTTTAAATTTTATGGTAAATATTAAGCAGTATTTAATAAATATTACAGAATTCTTATCTAAATTTAAATATTTTGAGCTTTATAATTCGAATTGATAACGTAAAATTAAGGGCTTAGGCAACAAGCCCAGAATTTGATGTAATCTCTGAAATTTAATCTTTGAAAAAATTTCATTTTAGCCTTATAATCTTAAAACAAATTATAAAAAAACGTTTTTCCTTAGAGGAGTTTTAAATCATGAATTCAAGAGAAAAATTTCTTTCAGTAATGAGGATGAAAGA
>JAMCSM010000096.1 GCA_023380915.1 Actinomycetota bacterium
GAATAGCCAACTTAAGGCAGCTATTTACAGTAAGGGAAGGACTGAATCCATATGACTTTTCCTTACCCAAAGCTGCCCAGGGTATCCCTCCCCTAAAGGAAGGCCCTGTAAAAAAAGTAACCATCGATATTGAAACAATGAAAAAGGAATTCTACGATGAAATGGAGTGGAACACTGAGACAGGTATGCCGGCTGAAAGTAAGCTGAAGGAACTGGATCTGGTCTAAGATTTCAAAATAATTACAACAATAATAATGGAGAAATCATATGGAAGGTTTAAAAATAGGTCTTCTTGCAACATGTCTTGAAGAGATAGCAAATATAGACCCTGAGTTTAATAAAAATGCATCCTTTAAGGTAGATAATTATATACTAGGCAGACTTAAAAAATATGGGGAAGTAATTTATCCAGGATTTGTATTAAATAAAAAAGATGGCAAAGCTGCAGCTGATGAATTTATCAAAAATAATGTAGATATGGTGGTGGTTTGTGAAATCAGCTATACATCAAGCGAAATTGTCTATTCAGCCTTAAAAAATATTGATAAACTGATAGTAATACTAAACCTGCAGTACAGAAAAACTATGGGTCCTGATGTTGTTCTTAAAAATATCTCACTTGAACACTGCCTTGTAGGCAGTATTGAAATAGCCAGTCTTTTAAAAAGAGTTGGTAAAAAGAACCTTTATACGATATCAGGCTTTGCAAGTGATGAAACATTTGAAAAGCTTGAGCCATACCTTCAAGCTGCAAGAGTTGTAAAGACTTTGAAAAATTCAAACATTGGTTTTATAGGCAATAGTGCCTATCCGGGCATGATGGATGTTGAAGTGGATGAAACTCTAATTAAAAAAATATTTGGAGTCGGCATAGTGCATTTAAGCATTGACGAAATAGCTGATGCTTACAGAAGCATAACTAAAGAAGAAATAGATACACAGAAAGCTGTATTCTTAAAAGACTACAAATCAGTGTCAATAAAGGATGATTGGGTGAGTGACTCCATAAAAATGAGGCTTTGCTATGACAGGCTCATTGCCAGGCACAATCTTTCAAGCATTGCTAACTACTGCCAGACAACAGCGTGCAACAGCCAGTTTGGTTTTTACCCATGCCTTGCCACAAGTTTATGCATAAGCTGTGGAGTACCTTTTGCATGCGAGGGAGACATTGGAACTTCTATAGCACTTCTTATAGCGCAGCTGCTTACAGGCAACTCCGCATTTGCAGAACTACTTATGCTTGATTACGAGAGGAAGTCAATTCTTTTTGGCCATGATGGCCAGGGAAATTTAAATTATGCAGTCAGCAAAGATGAGGTTAATATAACAACAAGGTATACAGGTGACAAGAGTATATGGATAGCCACATCTAATTACAGTTATAAGCAAGGTAGGGCAATACTTCTTAACATATCAATGGATACAAATTGTGCAGTAAAAATGGTCATATCTTCAGGTGAAGTATTAAATTATGCCCCCCTTAATATTAGTTTTCCTCATGGATGGTACAATCCCGGTATGGCTCTTGATGAATTTGTTTCTAAATGGTGTGATGCAGGAGCGTCTCATCATTGTGCTGTAGCTTATGGCGATATAGGAAATACGTTAAAGATTATAGGAGATTTTTTAAATTTGAAAATATTTATTGTCTGAAAATTTTAAATGGAGATTTGAATAATGCATGATTTTATTTTCAAAGATATAAACAAAGTGAGTTGGGAAGAAAATGAGCTTGTATTTATAAAAAAATTGATAGAGAAGGATAACTATAAATGTCTTTTGGTCAAACTGAAACCTGAAAAAGTTATTCCTTTGCATAAGCATGATACAAGCAATCAGTCTGTTATTTTTCTTGAGGGTGAGGGTGAATATATTATAAATAAAAAGAAAGTAAAAGTTTTAAAAGATACTGTTGTTTTTATTGAAGCAGGTTCAGAGCATAGTCTTAAGAATTTAAAAGATAAAAATCTGCAGTATATTGAAATAACTACTTTGTGCAAAACAGCACTAAAGAAGTAAGGTTAAAAGTAATAATATATGGGTAGAAATAGAAACAATACTTTAAAACTCCTATTTAATATTTTTATTTTCTTTGGAATCGCATATACTGTGATAGATCCTCTGATTCCTCTAATTTCAGATAAGCTTAATATTGGTTATGATAAAATAGGGTTGATTTTGTTTATAAGTTCTTCATTTTCTCTTCTTTCAACATTTGTTTCTGGAAAGTTGTCAGACAAATACAACCTTAAGAAAATAATATTTACAGGACTTTTTATTATATTTACCGGTTTTTTAATTTACGGTTTTTATTTTAGCCTGGTAATATTAATTCTGACTGTTATCTTTTTTCGTGTGGGCAGCGGAATTATTGATTCAAGTATTCATACCTATGTTGCAAAGATGTTTTACAGGGAACACAGTCCTATTTTTGTCAGGCTCGATTTTTTCTGGTATATTGGAGCTATTATAGGTCCTGTAGTAATAAGCTTGGCTCTGTTTTTAAAAATTGATCCCAAATATATATTTTTTCTTTTTGCAGCAATTGCTTTTATAGTACTTATTCTTTTTTATAAATATTGCAGCGATTTAAGAGGTTGCAATGATTTAAGAAATTTAAAATCTTCAAAAGATAGTGAAATCCATAATATTTTTAAAGAATCTACCCGGTTATCAAGTATTAGCTACCATAAGATAATCAGGAATCCAATAATAGTTTTAGTATGTTTCGGGCTGTTCTTTTATATTGGTATTTTTACAGTCTTATCAACCTGGTTAACAACATATTTTGCAGAACTTAATATCCCGGTTTCTTTCGGTTCCACAATATTATCAGTATTCTGGGCTTTTAACGCTCTTGGGGTATTTATAACCGGAAAAATAGTTTCAAAAACTAGGGAAGTAAATCTTATTCTTATTTACAGCATAGTAGGTGGTTTAAGCACAATAATTTATAGTCTGATACCATTTGTATATGTAAAAATAATTTTTCTAATATTTCAGGCAATTTTTTATTCCAGCCTTTTTCCTCTTCTTACTGCTGTTGCAGCACACGAAAATGTGGAATCATCGGGTACTATTCTGGGTTTCATTCTTTCATTTTCCGTCACAGGTCTTATTGTGTTTCAGCCTCTTAGTGGTTATATGATAGAGTATTTT
>JAMCSM010000097.1 GCA_023380915.1 Actinomycetota bacterium
ATAGGTCTAAAAATTTCATCAACCTATCTTTACATTAAAAAATTAATACATATTATAAATCAATTCTACCTGAAGTAAGAGTTATATTGCTTTGCCCAGGCAAGTGTCTTAAAATGCAGAAGTCCAAGCGGCAAACCTACAGCATAAGGTAAAAGTCCGGGCTTTTTAAACATACTCCACAAAATTAAGCTCCAGTAATAATGCCTTCCATTTTCCTTGATACCAAGAAACCATAAAGATGAAAACAAGCCCCTGAAATGATAAAAACGAACTTTTGGCGGTTTCACTTTTTTAGGTCTATATTCCCTTAAGAATGTTTTTATTCTTGCAAAATAAAATCTGGGGGAATAAATGGTTGTCAGTACTTTCCCATAACCGTCTATAAGTGTTCCGGCCTTCATTTTTGGAATAAAGTTTAATTCGGACAGTTCCTGATCATTTCCATTATTATTACTTGAATTATCAATGATCCGGTTGGTTTTTTTTAATCTCTCATACAGCCTGCTTTTAGGTGAAACATTTAGAAGACCTACCATTGCTGCAACAATTCCACTTTTCTGGATAAAATCAATTTGATTTTGAAATACAGTATCCTTATCACTATCAAAACCAAGGATAAATCCGGCATTGACTTCAAAGCCCATATTTTGAATTTTTTTAACAGATTCCAGAAGGTTCCTGTTTTTATTGTGATACTTTCCGCATTCTTCCAGTCCATCAGGATCTGGTGTTTCTATACCAATAAATACAGTTGCAAAACCAGCTCCTATCATCAATTCCATTAATTTTGAGTCATCTGATAAGTTGATTGATGCCTGCGTGCTCAGAGTAAAGGGAAATTTTCTTTCTTTTTGCCACTTTATAATTGCCGGCAGAAGTTCCCTCTTAAGGATAACTTTATTTCCGATGAAATTATCATCAACAAAGAATACGCCTGCCCTCCAGCCAAGCGTATAGATCGAATCAAGCTCAGCAATTATTTGATCTTTGCTTTTTATACGTGGATTTCTTCCATTAAGTTGAACAACATCACAGAATTCACAGTTATATGGGCAGCCTCTGGAAAGTTGTATGCATACCGAATTGTAGTATGATAATTTAGCTAAATTCCATTCAGGTATTGGAGCTTTATGTATATTGGGAAATTCTTTCATGGTATATATCTTCTTGAGACTTTTATTTTCCATATCTTTTATAAGTTCCGGAACTATTTCCTCTGCTTCTCCTATGACAACAGCATCTGCATGAGAAAATTCTTCATAGCTTGTTGTAAAAAGAGACCCGCCCAGAATAATAGTCTTGCCAATTTCCTGTACTTTATTTACCACCTTTTTTGTGGATTGTTTTTGACCTA
Source organism: Actinomycetota bacterium (assembly GCA_023380915.1). Next base: position 1,355 of record JAMCSM010000097.1, read on the forward strand.
CTATTGAACTTATTAATACATAATCCGCCCATTTGATATGCTCATCCCTTAAGATTTCACAATTCATATCAATTAATTTTTTCTCCCAGTGGGCTGGGAGCATTGCTGCAACAGTTAAGAGTCCGAGTGGTGGGTAAGCTGCTTTCTTTCCGAGTAATTTAAAGACTTTTTTCAAATTCCAAAAAGTATCTTCATATTCCGGATAAATAAATAAAATTTTCATTGAACCTTCTTTGTGTTTATTTTAGATTAAATGATTTGCTGCTTAATTTAATTTCTAAACAGCAAATCATTAGTGTGAAGAATTAAGTCTACATACAAGTTCTTAAAAAAAACCTGTATGTAGTTTTGATTATTTAATATCTTCTGAAGTTTCTAACAGGTCTGGCACTTTGCGGACGAGCTTCATTAACTCGTAAAGTTCTTCCTTCAAAGTCTGATCCATCAAGAGCTTCTTTTGCTTTTTCAGCTTCTGCTGCACTTGACATCTCAACAAATCCAAAACCTTTGTTTCCAATGACAGTAACACTTTTAATCTGGCCGAACGGAGCAAATAATTTTTCCAATTGCTCATCGGTCATGGAGTAGCTGAAATTGCCTACGTAGAGCTTACTACCTTGCATATACATACCTCCTTAAATAATATTATTTCCCTATAAGCTTAATAATATTTCTTTTGGAGAGGCAGTATAAAGTAGTGACCTGCTCTTAATAAAAATATCATAAAACAAAAGAGAGGAGTTAAGTGTATGCCTAATTATGCAAATTGTCAAATTTTATTTAAGAATTGTCATTTAACAATTTATTGAACTATGCAGAAGAAAGTTAAAATAGACATTAACTGACAAAATCAAATAATAAATATTTATATTTTAATTTAATTTTAAAAATTCTATTATTTCCTTTTCAAGCAACTCCTCGTTAGGAATTGCCAAGGATTCTAAACTATGGGAATAAGGAATTATTGTATTTTTACCTGCTATGATTTTTATCGGATACTCCAGATAATCAAATATTTCTTCAGCTATCTGAGATGATATATCGGAAGCTACTCCGCCTCTCCTGACTGCTTCCTGGACAATTACCAATTTATTTGTTTTCTTTACCGAATTTATTATTGTTTCAATATCAAGCGGAACTAGAGTCCTTAAATCAATAACTTCAATATCAATTTTTTCCTTTAACTTTTCTGCAACAGTAAGAACTTTAAATACCATATTAGAATAGGCAGCTACGGTAAGATTATTTCCCCTTCTCTTTATTTCTGCCCTGCCAATTGGGACAATATAATCATTTTTTGGAATTTCACCTTCTTTTGTATAAAGCAGTTTATGCTCTATGAATACTACCGGATTATTATCTCTAATGGCTGCTTTTAGCATGCCTTTGGCATCATACGGGGACGAAGGCATGACAATTTTAAGTCCTGGTATATGATAAAATAATGCTTCCAGACTTTGTGAATGCTGCCCCGCATTTGACCTGCCAGCTCCACCCTGAGTTCTGAATACTATAGGTATTTGTATCTTCCCACCAGTCATATACCGCAGTTTAGCAGCTTGATTAATTATCTGGTCCAAAGCTAAAAGGGTAAAATCAATATACATATATTCCACAATTGGTCTTAACCCTTTCATTGCTGCACCGACAGCAAGCCCGGTAAATCCCAATTCTGAAATTGGTGTATTTATAATTCGATCTTTTCCAAAAATATCAAATAAGCCTCTGGTCACCTGAAAAGCACCTCCATGGGGACCGATATCCTCACCAAGGCAAAACACTTTAGGATCTCTTTCCATTTCTTCTTTTATAGCTTCATTTAGCGCCTCTGCATATGTTATTTTCCTCATGATATAACCTCATTATCATATATATTGTCTAAAAGATTATTTTCAGGTTCTTTACTGCTAATTGCAAAGTCTTTTGCTTGTTCAATAATGTGTTTTACTTGTTTTTCCAAATTATTAATTTTCTCTGATGATACATTATATTTCCCAATTAATTTTGTTTTGAAATTCTTTATTGGACATCTTTCGTTTATCCATTTTTTTATCTCGTCTCTGCCCCTATAAACTTCAGGATCACCCTGCCAGTGGCCTTTGAATCTATAAGTCAACGCTTCTACAAAAAATGGTCTTTTTTCTTTCCTTATCAAATCTATTACTCTTTTAAATTCCTCATATACCTCTTCAACATTATTCCCATCAATTTTAACACTTTCAATTCCGAATGATTCCGCCCTTGATTTTATATCCTTTCCTGCAATAGTGTCTTTTGCAGGTGTAGTTTGGGCATATTTATTATTTTCGCAAACAAAAATAACAGGCAAATTCCATATAGCTGCTAAATTTAAAGATTCATATAAAACACCCTGATTTGATGCTCCATCGCCAAAAAATGTAACTGAAACAAAATTTTTACCATCGTATCTCGCAGAAAAAGCCAGACCTGTTGCAATTGGAATACCGGCACCAACTATACCATTTGCGCCATATATTCCTTTAGAAATATCTGCAATATGCATAGAGCCGCTCCTGCCCTGACAAATACCTGTTTCTTTTCCCAATAATTCTGCCATCATTGCTTTAATATCTCCACCCATAGCAATCACATGACCGTGACCTCTGTGCGTCGTAGTAATACAATCTCCAATTTTACTATTTAAATTGCTGCAGACTCCAACCGCTATGGCTTCTTGACCAATATAAGTATGAATTGAGCCCTTTATAAGATTTTTTGAATATAGGTCTAAAGCACAATTTTCAAATTCTCTAATTAAGACCATTTTTTTATATAATTTCAATTTTGATGCTATATCTTTCAAAATCTTACCTTTCATTTTTAAAAAATAATTTAAATGCATTCTTACCCATGATCTTATCAAGATCATTTTCAGTAAGATAATCGCAGTATTTCTGAAAAAATATAATAAATTTAGGATAAGTTACATAATTTAATAAACCCGGAATATCTGAGCCAAACATAATTTTATCTGCTCCTACA
>JAMCSM010000098.1 GCA_023380915.1 Actinomycetota bacterium
TACCAAAAAAGTTTTGTCAAATTTTTTATTCATAAAGGAAAATTAGAAAATTTTAATTAAATTTTAATTTTTTTTTAATTTTGCTTTTATATATTAGGACAATAGTCTTTTTATTATCTCTTATTAAACAGGAGTTTTATAAAAATTCTTGTTTAATTTTGCAGCCGGATTTTATTAAGTTAATTAATTTCTGGTGAACAATTTTAATAGTTAAAAAAGTCTGAAATTCTGTAAAAGGGAATAAATTGAATATGAATGGATAGATAACTGAAGGCAAAATGTCACAATTTCTAAGAATTTAATTGTTCTTTTAAGACATTTGATAAAAAGAAAAATATCTTATGTTTAATATATCGAATTAAAAAGGAATATTGATGAGAAGAAAATTATTAGTATATATTTTAATGTTTTTTATAACAGCGATTGGTTTGGCTGGGGGGATTATCTGGGCAAACAGCATGACTAAAAGTGAAGAGAAAGTATTTGACATAAGAGCTCGTCAATTTGCATATGATCCTTCAATAATAAAGGTAAAAAAAGGTAGTACGGTTACTATTAAGTTTGAAAGCAAAGACGTTGACCACGGGCTTTATATAGATGGCTACAACATCAATTTAGAAGCTTCTCACGATAAAAGTGCGGAAATTACTTTTGTTGCAAATAAAGCCGGGAAGTTTAAATTTCGTTGTTCTATAGCATGTGGGGCCATGCACCCATTTATGGTCGGACAGTTGATCGTAGAACCCAATTATTTGCTTCCGGGATCCATTGGGTTAAGTTTTGGGTTGGCTATTTCTTCATTAATTTTTTTAACAAAGAGAAAGTAAGAATGTGAAAATGTCAAAAAATGAAATTTCCATAGAAGAAGAAGTAAAAATCAATAATGATCTAAAAGTTGATACAGGTGCTGTGGGCTTGCGTATCGACCTTTTTAAAAAGATCCCTTTCTTGAAAAGAATTGCGAGAATGAGGAGCTTTCAGTTCGCTGTGATGCTCCCCGGTCTGGCACTTTTTATATTATTTATCGCTGCAGGTCTTTTCGGAAACACATCTGGAAGTCAGAATATAATTATTGTTTTTGTCTGGATCCTCTGGTGGTTTCTCCTTATCGTCGGATTAGTACCATTTTTGTCCAGGATTTGGTGTTTGGTGTGTCCATTTCCAGGTGTTGGGGAGTGGCTCCAGAGAAAATCATTTGTAAGAGCCAACACCGGTAAGTTATTTGGTCTGAATAAGAAATGGCCGGGTAAATTGAGGAATATCTGGATACAAAACTTTGGGTTTCTTATTCTGGCCATCTTCAGCTCTTACCTGGTAACCAGGCCAATAGCTAGCGTAGCAGCGCTTGGGGGAATAATCATATTGTCTGTAGTAATAATGCTAATATACCAGAAACGGGCATTTTGCGTGTACATCTGTCCGGTAGGCGGGTTTCTAGGGCTCTACTCAATGGCCTCTACATTGGAACTTAGGGTAAAATCCAGAGATATATGTAAAGGACATAAGACAAAGGAATGTATTACTGGTAGTGAAAGTGGTTACGGATGTCCATGGTTTCAGTATCCAGGTAGCATGGAGAGAAACAACTATTGTGGTTTATGCATGGAGTGTGTAAAAACTTGTCCAAAAGATAACATCGCTTTAAATGTTCGGCCATTTGCAAGTGATACAAAAATGAAGGGATTGGATGAAGCCTGGAAAGCATTTATTATGATGACGCTTGCAGCAGTATATTCTATCTTTTTGTTAGGACCTTGGGGATTTTTAAAAGATTGGGCTAATCCAACAATGTCGGGAAAATGGGGGAGCTTCGCAATTTATGCTGTTATACTTGTATCTGCTTGTTTGGTAATTATTCCTGCTATTTATGGGCTCTTTGTCTTACTGGCTAAATTCTTATCTAAGGCAGCAGACGTAAATTTTAAGACTCTTTTTATAAGATTTTCATACATTTTAGTACCTATGGGATTAATGTCGTGGATAGCTTTTAGTCTTTCATTAGTAATGGTCAACTATTCATATATTATCTCAATTATATCCGATCCATTTGGGTGGGGTTGGAATTTATTCCATACAAAATATTTCCATTGGGCGCCTTTCCATCCCGAGCTACTACCGTACCTGCAAGTTTTTGTTCTTCTGGTGGGAATGGTTATTTCAATATTCAAAGGATTCCAAGTAGCAAAAGATATATTTAAAGAAAAAGACAGAGCTATACGTAGCATGATACCGATAGCAGGGTTTCTTGTGCTTATTACAATTGCAATGATAATGTTGTTTGCGGGTTAGACGCATAGAGAGGTGAGTAATCATGGATTTTTTTTCAAAACTGGATAAGTTTATAATGAAGATCTCAGGTCTTCTTGTATTAATTGCAATACTTATCTTTCCAGTTGGAGCTTGGGTTTACGAGTATAAAGTTATCCCCGGAAGATATCCGGAGGGGACTAAAATTATTAATATTACAGCTGTTGCAGATAATAAACAAGGGTTGTGGACGCTTGATAAAGTTTCGGGTATCAATTATTGGTGGGCTGGCGGAATAAAAAGGGCAGACAATATCGTAGTTAAGAAAGGTGATACCTTAATATTTAGAATTACCAGCGCTGATGTAAAACATAGTTTCGTAATTGAAGAGCTAGGCATCGATAGCGGTCCATTGAAAACAGGATTTATCAATGAAGTAAAGTTAAAAGCTGATAAGGTTGGTTCATATACTTTCAAATGTGGTTTTGTATGCCAAATCCGCCATGAGCAGATGTTTGGTAGACTGATAGTTGAGGAGTAGTAGATTATAAAAGAGGAAGATATGACATTAAATAGTATTTTTTACTATAGATAATAATGAAATCCAAGCAATATCAAGCAAGCTAAAGAACTTATTTGATGGTTAAATAAAGATAAAAATTAGCTGCTATGCATATATAAGTATTAAGAAAAATAGAAAATAAAAGGAGGCAGATATTTTAAAAAAGAAAATTAACATCTAATTAACATTAATTATTATTTTTGAAAAAGGAGGTTTCATAATGTCAAAGAGATGGTTATTAATTTTTGTTGCTGCTATAATCTTAATTATGGTTTTATCTGGTTGTACAGCAAGTGGGGGAAGTAAGCCCAAAACTCAAGTTATCAACATTTATCTTGAACAAAAATTCACGCGTCCTGAAGATCCGTTATTGAAGATAAATCCAGAAATTCATGATCAGCTGATAACTTCATTTGAAGAATGGGTACCAAATGTAATTGTAGTATCAAAAGGAGATACAGTAAAACTCCAAGTTTCCAATCCTCTTGAAAGTATCCACAGCCTGGCAATACCTGACTTTAATGTAGATACTGGTTCGATAGCCCCGAAAGGCGGCACTGCGACAATAGAGTTTGTTGCAGATAAAGCCGGAACTTTTCCCTTTATGTGCAATACTAAATGGGATTCCACTAAAAATCCAGAGCTTTGTGAACCCGACCATGAAATGATGACTGGAACTCTAATTGTTTTAGATCGATAATATGGAAAAAATCAATCAGAGTATTTGAATTATTTTGGACAAATAACCGAGTCGATGATTGTTAAGCGGCAAGACACAATCTTGCCGCTTTTCATTGTCTCAAACCCAAAACTATAGTTCCTGAAAAACTGCAGAAATCAGATTAAATAAAGAAAGTGTAACGGCTGAAGCAGTTACATCCTCTTGTGTGCTATTATTGTTCCGGACTGGAGTCCAAATTTGAGACTGGTGAAGATTTCTAAAGATTGAATTTTCATAGTATAATAAATCTTTCGTATAATCTTATATGTGGTATTTTAAGATTTTGGCTTAATTAATTTAACAAATTGAAAATACATTTATAAGTTAGTATCAATATATGAAAATTCTAATTGCTGAAGATGAATTACAAATACTAAAAATAGTTGCAAAGAGACTTAAAGAGGAAGGTTTTATTGTCGATACGGCAAAAGATGGGAAAATATGCTTATATCTAATTAAAGCATATGAGTATGATTGTATAGTCCTCGATATAATGTTGCCGGTTATTGATGGAATCTCAATTCTTAAAAGCTTAAGAGCAAAAAAAATAAATACTCCGGTATTATTATTAACAGCTAAAAACTCTATAAGCGATAAAGTTAAAGGGCTTGATATGGGTGCTGATGATTACCTTACAAAACCATTTTCCCTTGATGAACTTGTTGCCAGGGTTAGAGCACTTTTAAGGCGTGAATCGCAAAAGATTGTTAATGAATTAAAAATAGCTGATTTATCCCTGGACCTTATTACCAGGGAAGTCAGACGCAATGGCAAACTTATCAGCCTGACCTCAAAAGAATATGCACTTCTGGAATATCTCCTTAAAAATAAAGAAAGAACTTTGACAAAAACACAAATTGCTGAAAATATCTGGAACTATGATTTTGAATATGATTCCAATATAGTAGAAGTATATATAAAATACCTCAGAAGAAAAATAGATGAAAATTTTAAGGAAAAGCTTATCCACAATATAAGAGGCATTGGTTATGTTTTAAAGGTAAAAAAATGAAGCATATTACGATAAAAACCAGGATTGTCTTGTTATCAAACTTAATTTTTTTATTTCTTATCCTGGCCTTTATAACATCTTTATATCTTGTATTCTCAATAGCTTTATATAATGAAGAAAAAAATATGCTTATAGATGATGCAAATCATGCCGCCAGCCATATTGGCGAGATGTTACAAAAAAATGAAGATATATACAGACCTCATGAATTAATAACTGCAAAAACAAAACTGGCTATCTTTTATAATGGAACAATTATTACCAGAGATATGGAACCAGAGATCATTTCACTGAAATTTAATGATGAACAACTTAGAAAAATAAAATTGAATAATCAGACATTCTTAATATACGATAAGGCTATATATAATAAAAATGAGCTTTTAGCAAAGATAAGGGTGAGCCGATCCCTGTCTTCTATAGTTGCTACTTTTACAAATATTAAAATAGTCGTATTTTCATCTATTCCGTTAGTTATGGGCATTTCCGTAATGATATCCATATTCTTAATAAATAAAATTTTAATACCTGTTGATAAAATAACAAAAACTGCGAATGCTTTTTCTGAAAAAGATCTAAGTAAAAGGCTAAATATTTCAGAGACTGATGATGAGATAGGCAGATTAGCAAAAACATTCAATCAAATGTTAACCAAAATTGAGAATTCTTTCCAGCGGGAAAGACAGTTTGCATCAGATGCTTCTCATGAGCTAAGGACACCTTTAACGGTTGTCAGAACATATGCGGAAGCAGCGCTAAAATATAGTAAAGAAACAAAAGATTATAAGAAAACCATGAGAAGAATACTTAACGAAAATAAAAAAATGGACCATTTAATTTCTCAACTTTTGTTTTTAGCTAAGAGTGAGGAAAATAAAAATAATTTGA
>JAMCSM010000099.1 GCA_023380915.1 Actinomycetota bacterium
GAATACGGGAGACAATTCAATAGCGGCTTTAATTCCATCCTCGGCTTTTGTTTCTTTAGCTATTACTTTGATGTTTTCTATTTTATTTAGTAGGCTCTCCAGTCTGTCACATGCTTCCTGTTCATCGTCAATAATTAGACAGTTTATGTTTTTTAATTTAGTAATCATAACATATCCTTTTTATTACACAGAGTTACTAAGAGTTCACACAGAGTTCCACTGAGCTTTTTTCTGTGTAACTTTGTGATACCTCAGTGAAACTCTGTGACATTTATCCTTGTTTAATTTTATTTATCATCATTTTTACTTACCGGAATATTAATTTTAACTTCTGTGCCGGTCTCATTTCTACTGTTATTAAAAACATCTTTTATTTCATAAGTTATTTTAACTTTCATTAAGTTAAAATATTGATCAAGAATTTGATCAAGTATAAATAATCCTTTACCTGTATTCCCGTATTCTATTTCCCCTGCTCTTTGCCTGCCTACACCGTTATCGCTTATTACAATCTTATATTCGCCGAAATTATTTCTTACTGAAATAAAAATCTTTCCATCCTTTTCAAGATGCCGTATTCCGTGTTTTATTGCATTCTCAACAAAAGTATAAATAATCATCTTCGGGATTTTAATTTTCATATCTAATCCGGCTTCGACATCAGCATTCCAGATAAACTTATCATAGCTTCGGAACCTTTCCAGTTCAAGATAATGTTCTACGTATTCCAATTCCTCATGCAAAGTTGTCTCAAATTTATCGGAATTCAGAACCATTAAGCGTAAAAACCTGGCGTACTTTCCGAAGATATAATCGGCTTTATCCCTATCCTGCTTATAAAACAGAGAACCGATGGAGTTTAAAATGTTTAATGTAAAATGAGGGTCAAGCTGGTTCTTAATTGATTTCATTTGAAGTTCAGCAATTTTCTTTTCGGATTCATACTTTAATTCCGCACGATGTCTTTGAATCCTTTCGATCAATAGAATTAAAAGCGCGGTAAGAAGATAGACGAGAGCATAAGCCGGGTAATATAGATAGTATAAATAATTAAATTGATACGAAAGAATTAGCTGTTCTGTTTTTGAAGAGATAGAAAGCATCGGCTGGTTCTTATTGTCCATCAGTAAAGAGCAAGTTTCGATGTTTCCCAAACCTTGGCAATTTAAAGTTACGTAATTAGAAAAATCATTTCTTGTAATTATTATCTTATCCTCATCTTTACTCATGAACAAATGTTCATTATTATTATTACCATCAATATCAGCAGTGTACAATATGCCGCCGAAAACAGGAGGAATATAAATTGTCTTAATGATTTTAAACTTGTAATCAAGCTTCAGAATTTGTCCAGTATGTTTAATAATATAAAAACAGTTTGGTTCATGTCTGGATACATATAACGAAGCGCCTAGCCATTCCGGCGTGAACTCGAATTTACTTTCTTTAATTAATTTTAATTCCCGGTTATATAAACCCAATGTGCATAAATGTTTTTTAGTTCCGTTATAAATATTTAATACTACATAAAATTTTTTATTACCGGCATTTAAATAACATATTGCAGAATTAGAGGGGTAATATCCAATTTTTGTAGGAACAAACTTAAATGAAAGGTTTTTATTAAAGTCCATTAGCCATGCATAGAAATCAGAATAGGGGTCCTTTATATTACCGTTGCCGACAGCCATTGTTGCAAAAACCAAATTTAAATTATAGCGGGAATAATCGTCCAGCATTGAATTAGTTAAACACGCATAACTTTTAGGTGAAATATAAATTGTATCTTTAGCCGGATCGTATTCAAATACCCTTCGCGGTTGAATTGAATAGCCTGTATTCGTAAAGAAATAAAATTCCTTAGTACCGTCGTTATTCGAATCATAAAAGATTACTGGATAAATAGTACAATCAGTTTGCTTGTTCTTAGGGGCATAATCAATAATATACTTATCCCTCGCTATAAACTTATTTTTTAACGGATTCAGACAATTCAAATAAATTTTGTTTTTGTTGTAATAAAAAAAGTATATCGATTTTAAACTGTCGTTTCCAATCCGGCAAACTACCGGTGTCAGTGTTCGCATAAATTTACCGTTGAAGTTCCACTGTTCGACGGTTTTATCTTTTACAAAAACAGTTAAGGAGAAAAAATCATGTTGCAGTTGGTCAAACATAATCTTTTCACTTTTCCCGTAGTCGTTCAGATTGGCATAATAATAGGTCCAATGCGGATTAATCTTATTACGCTGAACGATTTTTATTTCGTATTTATTGAAAACGGGAGGAAAGGCAGCTATGAACAGAATAGCGATAGGAAAGGCTAATACAAAAGGGCTTGTAATTATTTTTAAGAGAAGAAATCTATTCTTTTCATATAATTCGAATATAAATGATTTACCCAAAAAAGGTTCCCTCTAACTTCATTTTATCGATATCACTCAAAGCAAATTACATTTTTATGAAAAGAGTTACAAGAGGATTATGACTTTTTTGGAGAGATGGCTTACTTATGTTTTCAATTAGAAGAGTATAAAAATGTCGAGGATGGTATTTGAGGCGCCGGTCGGATTCGCCCCGATAAAATCGGGGTTGCAGACCTTCGCCTATTAATGATTATTAAATTTTAGGAATTCCCTTCCACGCCCGCTCTTAAAAAACTTTTCTCTGTTCATAGCTTCGAATTTATCAGTATATTCTTCATGATAAATTAGCTCCAATGGCTTTCTATTCTTGGTGGATTTTACTTTTCCAGAGTTGTGTTCAGTTAATCGCCTTTCAAGATTATCCGTAAATCCGATATATCTTTTGTTATCCTTGAGGCTTCTTAACACATATACAAAATACATATCAGGTTGGCTTCTATTTGAGGCGCCGGTCGGATTCGAACCGACGAATAAAGGTTTTGCAGACCTTCGCCTTGAGCCACTTGGCTACAGCGCCTTTTAAAAATATATTAAAATACTCGAATCATTTTTGAACTTCATTCGAGGCGCCGGTCGGATTCGCCCGCCAATTGGCGGGTTGCAGACCTTCGCCTTGAGCCACTTGGCTACAGCGCCTTTTAAAAAATAAAATCCACAATTTGTGGATTGCTTGAGCGGGAAACGGGACTCGAACCC
>JAMCSM010000100.1 GCA_023380915.1 Actinomycetota bacterium
TGCAATAGAACTTATAATAATTGCTCCATATGTTAACCATTGCACCATATTTGATATATCATCCTTTTTTCTTATAAAGTTAAATCCAATCCAGAAAAAAAAAGTAAATGATTATTCTTTAAAAAACATAAAGTTTGAAAATTTTGTTTCCAAACAGAAATATGTTAAATTAGTCAGGGAATGGATAAGATTCAACAGGATTTAAAATTGGATTTTGCAATCCAGATTGCAATTATCATGTTGGTTGTATTGGTTCCTTTGGGCCAGATTGTCAGATACGTTATAACCTTTTTTCTTATACTTTTCTGGCTGGGTAAATCTGTCAAAAATAAAAAATTAGAGTTTTTTTATTCCTCCTTTTACGTTCCACTTATATTTCTTTTTTTTATCGGGACAATTTCCGGAATCGTAAATTTTACGACAGGCATCAATTTATTCAAGGAAATATTTCTTGCGTTTGAATACATTATGTTTTTCTGGATTGGATTTAACTTTATAAGAAAAAAGGATGATATATCAAATATGGTGCAATGGTTAACATATGGAGCAATTATTATAAGTTCTATTGCAATTCTTCAATGTTTTATTTTAGTGGACCCTTTTTTAAGATGGGGATACGAGAAGCATATTTTTTCAATTATAAATCACTATAGAGCATTTTTTACATCTGTATTTAATAATCCTAATGTTTTTGGTGAATATCTGGTTATAGTCTTTCCTGTTATTTATAGTATTTTGTCTTATGAAAAGAATAAAATCGGGAAATTAATCCTGCCTGTTTTGCTTGTTTCCTTAATTATTGCAGGTTCCCATGGTTCATATTTTGGATTGTTTCTCGGTATGATAATTTTTTATGTTTTTAGATATAAGGTTTTAACAAATCCGGAAGAAAAAATAAAAGAAAAAAAACGTATAAAATGGCTTGTATGGAGTATCAGTTTAATCCTGATTATAATTGCATCACTGGCTTTTTCAGGTTATAGAGAACAATCTTTTATACAAAGGGCTATAATATGGAAAACTTCATGGAAAATTTTTAAGGCACATCCATGGTTGGGGGTGGGATTTGAAAATTTTGGCAAAGTATTTCCGGAGTTTGTCGGGCACCAGCCTGTTTTATGGATGTATACCCAGGCGCATAATATATTCTTTCAATTCCTGACTGAAACCGGTATTTTGGGATTTTTGGCAGTTTTATGGCTTATAATAAAAGTTATCAGGGATTTTATAAAAAATTACAGGGGTATAACAAATAGATTTTTACAGATTTTTGCCATTGGCTGTTTTTCCTCTTTTTGCGGCTGCCTGACAAATAGCATGACAGACTGGGTTTTTGCCACACGGGAGTTTGCTTTTTTATTTTTCTTTTTCATAGGTATTCTGTATTCCATATATGCAATTGGCAATACATAATCCGAACAAAAAAATAAACTATAATGAATTTATAGGTAGTAGTTAACCTTCATATTTAATTTTACATGTTAAATATGAAGTGTTAAAATATTTTTATGACATTAAAACCACGAATACTTAGAATTCAAATTATAAGGAGCCGCTATGAATAAACCCGCTAATATTGTCTGGCATAAAACACATATTGATAAAGCTAAAAGGAGCAGGGTTAAAAATCATAAACCATGCGTAGTATGGTTTACAGGTTTAAGTTGTTCTGGAAAATCAACTATAGCAAATGCTTTGGAGGAAAGATTAAATAAAATGGGGCATCACACCTATCTACTTGACGGAGATAACATAAGACACGGCTTAAATAAAGATTTGGGATTCAGTGAAAAAGACAGGAATGAAAATATACGAAGAATTAGTGAAGTGGCAAAACTTTTTGTAGATGCCGGAATTATAACACTTTGTGCTTTTATATCCCCATTTAAAGAAACCAGAAAAAAAGTAAGAGGTTTGTTTGAATCTGGTGAGTTTATTGAAGTTTTTATTGACGCGCCTCTGGAAGTTTGTGAACAAAGAGATACCAAGGGCCATTATAAAAAAGCACGCAGTGGTGAAATCAGGGAATTTACAGGTATAAGTTCCCCTTATGAACCACCCGATAACCCTGAAGTTCATCTTGACACAGCAAAAGTATCTATTGAAAAAGCAGTAGAAATAATTATAAATTATCTTGAAAGTAAATTAATTATCAGTAGTGATATTATATAGATAAAGCATCTGAAAAATGAAAAAAGCACTGATAACAGGAATAACAGGACAGGATGGTTCTTATCTGACAGAATTTTTGCTTTCAAAAGGATACCAGGTGCATGGCATTATCCGAAGAGCAAGTTCATTCAATACACACAGGATAGACCACTTCTCCTGACTGCCTCTAAAATTCTTGTTGTTCCAAGGCCGGTTACATCTCCTGTATATTCAGGCAGGTCAAAGCTGACCCTTACATGACTTTGCCCTTTTTCTTCATTATGGAGATATATCAGATTCAAGCCACATATCCCATATCATATACACTATCCAGCCTGATGAGATATACCATTTAGGGGCGCAAAGTCATGTAAGGGTCAGCTTTGACCTGCCTGAATATACAGGAGATGTAACCGGCCTTGGAACAACAAGAATTTTAGAGGCAGTCAGGAGAAGTGGAATAAATACCAAATTTTATCAGGCATCATCTTCAGAAATGTTTGGAGCATCTTTACCCCCGCAAAACGAAAAAACACTATTTTATCCGAGAAGTCCTTATGGAGCGGCAAAAGTTTATGCATATTGGATGACAATAAATTATAGAGAATCTTATAATCTTTTTGCCTGCAATGGCATACTTTTTAATCACGAATCAATACCAAAAAACTCCCCCTTAATTATAGATATAGATGGAAAAATAGATATTCTTCCAATTGAAGATTTATTCAAAGTTGAAAAACATAGATATGAGGGAATATTAGATAAATATAAAAAGGCTTTTGTATGGAATGGCAAAGATTGGACCAAAATAATTAATGGAACTTGTTATAAAGACGTTAGAAAACCCCTGAAATTAATTCAAACAAGAGAATCATGCTATGAAGCAACATATGAACATGTCTGTTTTGATGATAAAAACAATGAAATAAGAACAAATAACATTAGAAGGGGAGACAAAGTTTTTAAAGTTAGTTTCCCTGAAAGTAAGGAAAAATTAATTTTGGATGAAAGATTAGCTAAATTTATTGGATATTTAATTGGTGATGGTTCTATTGATTCAAGAGGAAGAATAAGACTAACAGGTATAAATAAGAAAGAGTTAGTTAAAATAGCTGATTTAATTACCAACCAGTTTGGCTGGACATATAGATTAAATACATTTGGACCAGGACAGTTTGATAATTGTAAAAAAGATATTTGGCAATTAGATATTAACAATAATTCCCATTTTGGATTATGGTTAAAAGACAATATTTATACAAAACATAGTCAAGAAAAACGGATTCCGGTCTTTATTTTAAATTCGGATAGAGAAACAAAAAAAGCATTTTTTGATGGGTATTATTTGGCAGACGGAAGGAATAAAGGCAATGAAAAATATAAATATAAAGGATTTACTACAAACTCAGCCACATTATGTTTAGGACTTATTTTTATTTTTAAAAGTTTTTCTAATCAAATAATAAAATGTAAATGTGAATATAGAAATGGTAACAGATATTATTATGTTCAATTTAGGACTGAAGTTTTATCAAATAAAGGTAACCATTTAAAGAAAAATCTAAATGAAATAATCAAAATAGTTGATACTAAATCTTCTGATGGATGGTTTTTTGACATTCAAACAGAATCTCAAAGTTTCGCAACGGGTCCTAATTTATTTAAAATTCATAATAGTCCTAGACGCGGGGAAACATTTGTAACAAGAAAAATAACCAGAGCAATTGCAAATATACTTAAAGGAAATCAAAAAAATATATATCTTGGTAATCTGAATGCAAAAAGAGACTGGGGGTTTGCTCCTGAATATGTTGAATGTCAATGGCTAATATTACAGCAGGATAAGCCTGAAGATTATGTTATCGGAACAGGAGAAAGTCATTCTGTAAGAGAATTTGTTGAAAAGGCGTTTGCTTATGCAGGCATGGAAATAGAATGGAAGGGAAAGTCAACTGAAGAAAAAGGTATTATAAAATCCTTGAAACCATCTATCCCTTTAAATGTTGGTG
The DNA here is from genome assembly GCA_023380915.1 of Actinomycetota bacterium. The sequence goes on from JAMCSM010000100.1 coordinate 4,161, forward strand.
ATTCAATTATTGAGATAGACCCCAACTATTTCAGACCTACAGAGGTTGAATTTTTACAGGCAGATATAAAAAAAGCAAAAGAAAAACTCGGTTGGCAACCAAGAGTAACATTTGAGGAACTGGTAAAAATCATGGTGGACTATGACATTAAACAGGCGGGGCTTAAGCCTCAGGGTGAGGGAATAAAAATCTGCCAGGAAAAGGGGTTTTGCTACACAGACCATCAATATTCCTTTTATGAAAAAACCGACAAATAAAAATTATCAGTGATAATTGGAAATAACAGATTGGATTTTATCGCAGATTTATGAGGGCACAATGTGTGGGGCAGGCAAGATAAATCTTGCCTGCCCCACTGGTTTTTCTGCTACATTTTTTGCATTATTTTGTTGACCATCTGCATTTTCAGTCTCATTTCTGTTATTATATCTTTTTTCAATTCCTTACTGATAATCTGCTGCCAATGTTTGAGGTTTTTATATTTGGGGTTCTTCATAAGTTTTGCTGAAGTATCCTTATAAAGTTTTTTCTGGAGAACCATTATCCTGTTCAATTCCATTTTAAGCTTTGGGTCTGACTGTATAGTCTGCATCCTGAGTTTTTTCATCTGGTCATTTATTATCATTGCATCTTTACACTTCGCAGCAAAATCCTTTTTTATCTTCCACATCATCATACCCATAGGCCTGTTTGACATTCCCATCATCCCGTTGTTCTGCATCATCATCTGTTTTGCATAGCCTTTTGAAGCAAATAAACCTAAAAAGATTAACACCCCACCTATTAAAAGCAGTTTTCTCATTTTTATCACCCCCCCTATGCTTTTATTTTTTTTATTTCATACTTTTTCTTTCTTTCTGTAATTCTTTACGGATTGTTTTCAGTTGCTGTTTAAGGTCTTGATATTTACTATTACCCTTAAGTTTTGCAGAAAGAATTTTGTGTAGTTGTTTGGCAAGTGTTCTTATCTGTTGAAAAGTTTGCTTAAGTTGCGGGTCTGACTTAATAGTTTCTATCCTGATTTTCCTCATATCTCTTTTTATTTTCATTGCTTTTTTTAAGCTGCCAACAATTTTGGATTTCGTAGAGGTTCCATTGCCCCCTGATTGGCCCGCATAGCCTTTTGAAGCAAATAAACCTAAAAAGATAAGCATCCCACCTATTAAAAGCAGTTTTCTCATTTTTATCACCTCTGGTTGTTTAGACAAATCAAGTATAGGAAAAGTTTAGTGTGAAAAATTTACTCGGATTTCAATATGTCATTTATTATTGTTTTCTGCATACCTGCAGGAACATAATTGAAATAATTTACAAAATCTTTTAAAGGAAGAATCTGCTCATCAGGATAATAAATTCCCAGGGTATGACTGTATGGAATTTGTAATCCATCCGGATTTAATGTCTTTGATACAGGTTTATATGAAATTTTTCCGTTATGCATTTTAACAGGAATAAAAAATTTAGCGGAAAAAAATGGAAAATATAAAAGAAGAACAAAAATTAGACTTCTTGTTAAGATTCTTCTTGTTCTATAGGATGCTTTTTTACTTTCCCATTCCTGATAAAGTTTGTTATATTGAATTTTCCAGAAGGATTCAGAAAACTGCGGGACATTAATTTTCCTTGCAAGAAGTAATAATTCTTTTATATCCCCGGGTTCTTCTTTGTTTTTATCTTCAATAATTTTTTTTCTGAATTTCACTGTCTTTCTCCATTAATTTCAGTATATTTTTTAGTTTTTCCACTGTCTGGGAAAAAGCTGCTTTTGCCGTACCCGTTTTAACCTTCATTATTTTAGCTATTTCTTCATAGGGCAGGTCATTGTAAATCCTGAGAGTAAAAATTGTTTTTTGTTTCAAGGTCAGGCTTTCAATTGCCTTGTCAAGCATTAACATTTTTTCCTCCTGTTTTTCCGGTTCTTTCATATTTTCCACGGTTTTATCAAACTGAAAAATCAGTTTTTGTTCCGGAATAAACGTAATTCTTTTTTTCCCCCTGAGTCTGTCATAACATAGATTTATAGTGATTCTATAAAGCCAGGTCTGGATTTTTGCCTGGTTTCTAAATTTAGAAAAACTGTTTAAAGCCCTTAAAAATGCCTCCTGTACTATTTCAAGTGAATCATCATTATTTTGCAGCAGCCTGAATGCTGTATTATAAAGTAGTTGCGCATATTTATAATAAGCCTCCTCTAATTTATTTTCTTTCTCTTTATTATTTTTGACGAATTTCATTTAATTTTGGTTTAGTAATATTATATAAGTGGGACTATATATATTATAATAAACCATAATAATAGTAAATATTCACTAAGACAGTGTTTCCTCCAAAAAGATTGGCGGACAGGTATAATTTACTGAACTGAAGTAGAAAATAAGTTCTGGATTGCTCTTCTCATCTTTGTAAAAACATTCTTTCAAACAAAGCCTCAAAGACAATCCAAACTTATTTCAAACACCGTTCACTGAGTATTTTCTAATAATAATACAAAAAAATGAATGGACATCTGATTTTCGTGAATTTTATTCTTTTTATAACTTCCATGATAGTTGGCAT
>JAMCSM010000101.1 GCA_023380915.1 Actinomycetota bacterium
AAACCTTTGAAAGAAAAAAGGAGATATTAAGGGAGGTAATAGTTAAATTTATTGAAAATGCTGAGCCTATTTCTTCTCAAAATATAGCCGAAAATTCACCTCTTGAATTAAGTTCGGCGACCATCAGAAAAGAGATGGCCGAACTTGAAGAAATGGGTTTTTTGACTCATCCCCATACGTCTGCGGGAAGGATACCTTCTGATAAAGGCTACAGGTTTTTTGTTGATAATTTTGTAATCGATAAAGGCAGGACCGATCAAAATTTTACAATAGAAAAACCTGCCATAAATATAGTGGTTGAAAAAGAAATGGAGATGGAAACATTGCTCCAGAGGTCAGTCGAGCAGCTTGCAAAAATTACCAATTATCTTTCAATGATAATGGCTCCCGCCATTAATCAAAGTAAGCTCAGGCATCTTGAAATATTGAAATTTCAAAGAAACAATTTCCTGCTTGTATTGATTACTGATGCCGGAAGAGTTTATAAAAGAAATTTTATTCTCGAAGGCATTTATAATGACCTGGACTTGCAGAGTGCTGCAAATCTCTTAAACTCTCAATTAAGAGATAAAAACATAATGGACATAGAAATCAAAAATATCCGGGTGCAAGAAAATGATTCATATTTAAGACCGCTGATCAGAAAGATTGCAGATGTTATAAAAAGTTGCGGTCAGGAAAATTTATTGTATAATAGAATTTTTATTCATGGAGCTTCATCGGTACTCAGCCAGCCTGAGTTCATAGATTTAAAGAAAATAAAGAAAATATTGAATGTTGTCGAGAATGAATATTTACTGATGCAGCTTCTTTTAAACCTCTCCTTGGAGGATGAATTTATTATAAAAATTGGCTCTGAAATTTTTGAAGAAGGAACCGAAGGAACAGATGACCTTAGCCTTGTGGCTTCAAAATATAAAATGTACGGTCATTCAACCGGGACAGTAGGCATCCTGGGTCCCAAAAGAATGGATTATTACAGGGTCATTAAAGTTTTAGACGCTTTTGTTGAAAATTTCAGGAATGTATTTGATTCAAGAGCGTAATAGATGAATATTGAGGTGATTTATTTTGGCTAGCGGTAAAAGAGATTATTATGAAGTTCTGGGAGTTTCAAGAGATTGTGATTCTGCGGAAATAAAACAGGCATATAGAAAACTTGCAAGAAAGTATCATCCTGATGTAAATAATGGAAACCCTGAATTCGAAGAAAAATTTAAGGAAATCTCTGAAGCTTATGCAGTATTGAGCAATGAGGAAAAAAGAAGACAATATGATCAGTTTGGTTTCAGCAGGAACCTGTTTGAAGATATGAACTTTGATAGTGTTTTTTCTGAATTTGGCTTTGGCGATATTTTTAACATGTTTTTTGGATCGGGATTCGGCGGAGGTTTTTCTTCCCGCCAGGGGGGCAGAAGACAGAGCAGAGGTTCTGATATAAGTTTTGAAACGGAAATTGATTTTAAGGATTCAGCTTTTGGAGTAAAAAAAGAAATAGAATATTCAGCGGATGCCGTCTGTGAAGAATGCAGGGGAAAGGGCACCAAAAACGAATCAGATATTGTAAAGTGCAATATTTGCCATGGTACAGGACAGGTGAGGATCAGCAGGGATACTTTTCTTGGAAGTCTTATATCAACAACAACCTGTGAAAATTGCAACGGATCAGGAGTCATAATAAAAAATCCCTGCAGCAAATGCAGCGGCAGAGGATATACAAGGTCAAAGAAAAAAATAATTGTAGATATTCCTGCGGGAATTCATAATGGAGATAAGCTAAGAGTATCCGGTAAAGGAAATTCAAAAGGTTCTGCCTCTATTACCGGAGATCTTATAATATCGATAAAAGTAAAGACTCACCCGGAATTTAAAAGAAGCGATGATAATGTAATATCAAATATCAATATCTCATTTGCACAGGCAGCTCTGGGATGCAAATTTGAAATCAGCACTCTGGATGGCAAAGAAGAAATTCTTATAAAACCCGGTACCCAGCCAGATACCAAGATAATTTTAAAGTCACGCGGATTTGTGCCTCTAAATGGTTATAGAAGAGGAGATCATATATTAAATATCAATGTAAAGATTCCAACCAACCTTTCAAATGAAGAAATATTGCTTTTAAAGAAATATGCTGAAGGCAGGGAGGAAATTGTTGGTGACGGGACTACAGGTTTTTTTACAAATTTGAAAAATGCCTTTAAAAGATAAAAAACCATAAAGAGTATTTCTAATTCTATTATTAATCAGAGTTTAATCCCAGCCGGTAATAAATTAAAAAAAATAAAACAGGGTAATGAGCTATCCATATTTTTTCATTAACAATGAGAATTTCATCAGCAGCAATGAAATAGCTATTAAAGGTGATGATTTAAATCATTTGCTAAATGTCTTAAGATCAAAAAAGGGTGATTTTGTTGAGATTTCCGATAATAGTACCAATAGATATAAAACGGAAATAAAAGAAATCAATAAATCCGCAGCAATACTGATTGTAAAAGAAAAAAATCCCATGAAAAAGCAGCTGCCGGATATTATCTTATTCCAATGCATTTTAAAAAAAGGGGCAATGGAACTTGTGATCCAGAAAAGCACGGAAATTGGTGTAGACAGCATTATCCCGGTATTCAGCAGCAGGGTTGTTATAACTGTTGATTCAAATAAAATGAAAAATAAATTGGAAAGATGGCAGACTATTGCAGAGCAGTCTTCAAAGCAGAGTAAAAGAAATTTTATCTGCAATATTTTACCTGAAGTTAAAATAAAAGATATTGCACCATCACATTTTGCTTTATTTTTTGTACCAAACGAATTTGAAAAATGTGTCCATTTTAAAAATTTTGGCTCAATTGAGAATATTATAAGTAAATTCTTGAATGGAAAAACCAGAAAGAATAGCGGAGCAGGGAATGATACAATAAATAATTCATATATCAATGGAAATATCAATAAAATCGCTTATATTATTGGACCTGAAGGTGGATTTGAAGATAATGAAATAAACCTGCTGGCTGGAAAAGGTGCAATCCCGGTAAATTTTGGCAAGAATATCCTGAGGTCTGAAACTTCATCCATTTATTTCCTATCAGTTCTTGATTATCTGATAAAGAAAAACTGCATGAATCAGAATGGATAAAATAAAAGCATCAAATATCAAATTTTCTATTTATACTCTTGGATGTAAAACAAACCAGAGCGAATCGGATACCATTACTGCCAGTCTTGCCAGGAGAGGTTTTGAGCAGACAGGATTTGAAAATAAATCCCAGATATCAATAATAAATACCTGTACCGTCACTGCAGAAAGTGATAAAAAAGTCAGACAGATAATAAGGCGCATAAAACAATCGAACCCTGATTCAAAAATACTGGTGACGGGATGTTTTACAGTTTTTAACAGGGAGTTTCTAATTAAAAATGGTATCGATTTGATTGTTGATAATAACGATAAAAATAGTATACCTGATCTGATAAGTAAGATTGCTGGTGAAACAAATCCGGAAACAATTTCTTTAAATGAAAGTTACAGGTTTTTGGTTCACAGCAGGCCTTTTATTAAAATACAGGACGGCTGTGAACAGAATTGCAGCTATTGCATTGTCCCAAGAGTAAGGGGAAGATATAATAGCGCGCCTTCTTTACAAATAATAAAAGAAATCAATGATTACGTAGATCTGGGTTATGAGGAAGTTGTACTGACAGGAATACATATTGGTAAATATGGAGTGGACCTGCCGGATCAAAAGATAAATACCCTTCAATCATTGATGAGGGAAATCTTAAATTCCACTTCAATCAGGCGGGTGAGACTTAGTTCAATTGAAATAAATGAAATTGATAAGAAATTCCTGCAAATTATAAATGAAAGTGACTCAAGGATTGCCCGGCATCTGCATATTCCCCTGCAAAGCGGAAGCGACAAAATATTAAACCTCATGAACAGGCACTACTCCAGACAGTTCTTCATGGAAAATATCAGCTTAATTAAAGAAACAATTCCAGATGTTGCTCTCACAACCGATATAATTGTTGGTTTTCCTTGCGAAACTGAAGAAGATTTTAAAGAAACTCTTAATGCCGCTGACAAAGCTGCTTTCAGCAAGATACATGTCTTTAAATTTTCGCCAAGGCAGAATGCACCTGCAAGTTCAATGAACGGTGATCCCGAAAAAAAAGTAAAATCGGAACGAAGTCAGGCATTAAGAAAAGAAGGTAACAGATTAAGGGAAAATTTCATAAATTCAAATGTTGGAAAGGCATTGGATGTAATTTATGAAAAAGATGATAAAAAAGAAAATATCTCCAGTGGTACTTCTGAAAATTATATCAAAATATATTTTCCACCTCCTCCGGAAGGAACTTGCAGCTCTTCAAAAAATTTAAAAAGGAAATTATTAAAAATAGGAACAGTTTCAAAATATAAAGACGGGTTATTTGGTTTTATCATTAATTCCTGATTTTTTTTACATTTTTAATTATAAGCAATCTTCAAAGAACGAGAATTATTAATATTGTAATAATTTTGAAAGAGTGTATAATTTTTTAGTTTCAAATAATTTCGGGCCTATCATAAAAAAAGCGGCAGGAATTTTAGAAAGATTATGAAATTAGAATATATAAAATTTAGAGTCATATGGAAAATTGCCTTTTTTGCAGGATTGTAAAGAAAGAAATTAAAAGCGAGATAGTATTTGAGAATGGAAAAGTGCTTGTTTTTAAGGACATAAATCCACAGGCGCCAATTCATTTGCTTTTGATTCCAAAGAAACATGTAAAGTCAATTGTTGATATTGACAAACTTGAATGTGATGAAGTTTTTGAATTGCTGGAAACAATCTCAATTATCGCAAAGGAATTTAACCTTGAAAAATCGGGGTTCAGGGTTGTTTCAAATACAGGTTCATCAGCAGGACAAAGTGTAGACCATCTGCATTTTCATATAATGGGGAAAAGGAATTTTAACTGGCCGCCTGGCTAATGGATTAATCCCAAAAATACTTACTTTTTAGGAGGAATTTTTGCAGCAAACCAAACAAAAAATCACTCTTGACTTTGTAGGAAATCATTCAATAGCAGAATTACTTGGTGACAGGGATAAACTGGTCAAACTTATCGAGCAGGAATATGATGTTGATATATTTGTTCTTGGAAATGAAGTAGAGGTAGCAGGCAGGAATAAAAATGTACAGAAAGTTATCAAGTTGCTGAATGAGCTTACCCTTCAAATCAATATTGGACAGAAAATGGATTTACAAAAGGTGAGTGATTCAATAAAAATCATGGAAGACAAATCCACTTTAAGACCTCATGAGATATTCGAAGACTTTATAATGGTTAACAGCGGAAAACGAATTAAAGCCAGAACGGAAGGCCAGAGAAAATATATGGAAGCTATTAAGAATAACACAATTGTGTTTGGCATCGGACCCGCAGGAACCGGTAAAACTTATCTGGCGCTTGCAATGGCTGTCGGAGCATTGATAAAAGATGAAATCGGAAGAATTATTCTGGTAAAACCGGTTGTTGAAGCAGGTGAGAAACTAGGGTTTTTACCTGGAGATATGTACGACAAGGTTAATCCTTATCTGCGGCCGCTTTATGATGCATTATATGAAATGCTTGATGTGGAAACATTCCAGCATTATATGGAAATTGGAATTATTGAAGTTGTGCCGCTTGCATATATGCGCGGCAGAACCCTGAATGATTCTTTTATAATTCTCGATGAAGCGCAAAATGCTTCACCAGAACAGATGAAGATGTTTTTAACAAGGTTGGGGTTTGGGTCAAAGATAGTGATTACAGGTGATATTACCCAGATTGATTTACCGCAGGATAGAAAATCCGGGCTTGTCCAGGTGAGAGACATACTTAATAAAGTTCTGGGTATAGAATTCATATATCTCACTTCAAAGGATGTGGTCAGGCATTCACTTGTACAAAAAATAGTGGATGCTTATAAGTACTATGAAGATAATTTAAAAAATGAAGAGCTGAAAAATGGCAGCCAAGAATAGAAACCTAAAAAATCAGACAAACGAAATAATAAAATCTGATGAAGATGAAGCTATTAAAACCCCCAAGGGTTTTTTTAGAAGATATTTCTCATTCAGAAGTAAGATAGCTCAAAGAATTTATATATTTGTATTCAGCATAATTGCCATAACGGCTATTCTCTCCTATAACTATACCCCCAATATAGGAATAGAATTAGGCAAGCCCAGTCCCCGAAATATCAAGGCTAATAAAAGTATTCAATTCGAGGATACGATTAAAACAGAGGAAGACAGAAACAAAAATGAAGCACAGGTTGAAGATGTATATATTTATGATTCAGAAGTCCTGAATGGAAAAGAGGGGGTTTTATACCAGATAAAATATTTTTATCTTTTATCACAGATAGTACAAAAAAAAGATAATAAAACCATTGAAGAAAAAATATCATATATGACCAATTTGCTTGGCAATTCATATAACGAAACAATAATAGCTGCTGCGCTAAATCTTTCAGCTGAAAATAATAATCTGCTTATGCTGGAAACTCAGAATATTGCAAAGTTAATAATGAAGGATAAGATCAAACCTACGGAAGTAGACTATGCAAAAAGTAAAGTTGACAGCCTGGTGCAGCAGGATAAAAATATCGGTATATCATATGCACTTCTGGTTGTCGCTGTTCTTAGAAATAATATTAATGCAACCGCAGTATTTGATCCTGTTGCAACTGAAAAAGCCAAACAGGATGTAAAGCTTGCGACTCCTCCTCATATGGTGAGCGTGCTTGAAGGTCAAACAATAGTTTCGGAAGGTGAAATAGTAAATGAGAGTGATATATCGGTACTACAGAAGTTGGGATTGCTTGAAAATAATATAAACTGGAAAAAGTATGTTTTTATCGGCCTTATCACAATAGCTGTAATTTTTATGCTTGGATATTTTATATATAAATTCAACCTTTCTATCTATAACAATACCAGAAAGGTGCTGATTATATTCATACTTCTGGTAATATTTACAATTATCATCAAGCTGCTGACAACTCTTTCTACAATACACCTGAATTTATGGAATTATCTTTTCCCGATAATAGCGGCATCGATGATTTATACTATAATTTTTGATTTAAGAATGGGAATTGTTGTTACAGTGTGCCTTGCCTTATTTGCAGGAGTTGCAACCAATCTTGACTTCAGCCTGGCAATGGCGTATCTTACGGGTGGAATTTTTTCAACATACCTGGTTTCAAATATATCCCAGCGTTCAGAAGTCATGAAATCCGGTTTCATCAGCTCACTTATTCTGGCTTTTTTATTTTTTACCATTAATCTGGTTAGCGGAAACCCTACATCAATAGCTCTTTATACTGCTCTGGGTGTGTTAAACGGAATTATATGTGCAATTCTTACTATAGGCCTTCTTCCGTTTATAGAATCTTTTTTCAAAATAGTAACCGCAATGGGGCTTCTTGAGCTTTCGCACACAGACCAGCCCATTTTGAAAGAAATGCTTATTTCAGCCCCCGGCACTTATAATCACAGTCTGCTTGTTGGACATCTGTCTGAGAATTCGGCAAAGGCGATTGGTGCAGATTCATTACTTGTAAAAGTGGCAGCTTTATATCACGACCTTGGAAAACTCAGAAGGCCGGAATATTTTTCTGAGAATCAGTCAAATTCCGAGAATATACATGATAAATTGAATCCTTCGATGAGCAAAAACATAATAGCAAGCCATATCAGGGATGGGATCGAAGATGCTATAAAACATAAAATTCCAAGGAAAGTCATACAGATTATTTCACAGCACCATGGTACATCACTTATGACTTATTTTTATGAGAAACAAAAGGATAAGGAAACAATCAAGGCCTCAAATGGCAGTTCCGAACTTATGAAAAGCCATTTCAGGTACCAGACAAGAAAACCTCAGAGCAAAGAAGCAGCAATTTTAATGCTTGCCGATTCTGTTGAGGCTGCAGTAAGATCAATAGATGAAATAACTCCAAAGAAGATAGAGCAGATGGTTAGCTATATAATTGATAATAAAATCAAAGACGGCCAGCTCAACGAAGCTGACATTACACTTAAGGAGATTAATATAATAAATCAAAATTTAATCGACGGATTGATAGCAATATATCATTCAAGAATTAATTATCCCGGAACTGATTTAAAAATAGCCGGTGATGCTAAATGAGAGTAATATTAATAAACAGGCAGGATAAAATAAACCTTGATCTTGATCTTTTCAAAAAAATTTCAACTTACATTTCTGATAAATTTGATTGTAGCAAAAATTCAGAGCTGGATATCGTATTTACAGATAAAGAAGAAATTAAATTTTTAAATGGAAAGTACAGGAAAAATAATAATCCAACGGATGTTTTATCCTTTGCCTATGACGGAAGCGACAAAGAATTTATCAAAAATCAGAAATTTTCCATAGTCGGAGAGATCATAATTTCCCCCGAAGTTGCAAATGAAAATATAAAAGAAAATAAAAATAAAAATAAGAATACCTGGAATTTTAGCCTTGAGATTATTCTTTTAATAATACATGGCTTTCTTCATATATACAGTTATGACCATGAGTTAAAAAAGGACAAAATAATCATGGAGAGACTTGAGGATAGCATTTTAAATGATGTCAGGAATCTTTTCAAAATATAAATCATAAGACTGCTGCCTTCGTTGGGGTTGTGTTTTCAAATCCAATTGGAATCATTTTTTAAACTGTTTTTATAACTTTGATAAAACCTAATTATTTTTATTTCTGTGATTTTTCATTCCTTTATTGACATATATTGTAAAATTTAATTGAGTTTTATTTTTTTGCTTTAAAACTGTTTTAATTATTCTTATGATAAAAATTAAAATAAAGATTCTTGCAGATTTTGATAATAAACTGATTGAACTTATAAAAAATCTTGAAAAAGAAAATCTTGGGGAGCTCGCAGCTCTGAATGAGTGGCAAATACCAGTAATAATAAGATACGGCAAATTTGTTGCAGCAGTTACCGAGGATACAGGTGAAATAGCAGGGATATGTGAAATGCTTAAGGAATGGAAACATGAAAAAACTGCTTTTATCCACTCATTTTATGTAGCCGAAAAGTTCAGACATGGCGGTATAGGCAGTCAGCTCCTTGGTTCGGTTATTAATATTTTAAAAAATGAAAATTTTAATGCTGTAGAGCTTACAGTTAATCCCGGAAATAGGACTGCTGTAAACCTATATAATAATGCCGGGTTTACAGCAAAAGAGATGAGGCATGATGAATATGGAAAAGGCATAGACAGAATTTTAATGGTTCTTAAATTGGTGTAAAAGAATTTACGGCAGGCAGCATAGTTGGCAATACAAGATTGTACAATAGATAATAAACTGGCAAAATAAAAATAGCATGATAGATAGCGTAACAAATAATATAATAAGCAACATGACAAATAAAATTTTTAAATCGGGTTTTATAGGTTTAATTGGCAGAACAAATGTCGGAAAATCTACGCTTGTAAACAGAATCCTTGATAAAAATGTTGTCATAACATCTGATAAAGCCCAGACTACCAGAAACATGATCAACTGTATCCTCAACGAAAAAAGTTTTCAGGCAATTTTTATGGATTGCCCGGGTTTTTTTAAGCCAAGGGATTTGCTGGGTAAAAAATTGAATAATATAATATATGATGTATTGAACAATGCAGATGTAATAGTGGTCATGGTCGATGCTGCAAAAGGCATCGGTGCCGGGGACTATTATGTTTTTGATAAAATAAAAACAAGACCACAGCCAAAATTTCTACTGCTGAATAAAATGGATATGGTATCTGAAAAAGAAAAAAGTTTATTGGACAAAAAGATTAAGGAATTAAAGAATAATTTCAATTATTTTGAAATGATAATTTCTATTTCAGCCAGAACAGGAAATAATGTTGATATTTTCTTAAAAAATTTAATTGAAAAGCTTCCGGAA
>JAMCSM010000102.1 GCA_023380915.1 Actinomycetota bacterium
TGGCAAAGTAATAATACCATCAATATTTTATTAGCTTCTTTTTTTTATATCATAACACATTTATAATTAAGATAATAAAACTAAAATAATATATATTTATAGTCCTATTGATTTAGAATTTTCTAGAAAGATTTTTTAAATGATAAAAAACATTTTAAAATGGTTTTCTTATGAAGATATTATTAATCTACACGACAAGTCTTTAAGATTAATCCAGGAAATTGGCTTTAAACTGGATGATGTTGAGCTATTAAAAAGATTAAAAAAATTTGATGTAAAAATAGATATTGAAAATAAAACTATAAAAATTCCCAAGATTACATCAGAATATTTTTTATCAAAAATACCAAAAAATATAACCTTCTTTGCGGTGAACTCTGAGTTTGATATTAAATTGGACAAAAGGAGAATTTACAGGCCAATATCAGGATGTATAAATATAATAGATGATTTTTATGATACAAGAAAATTCCAATTCTGTTTTATGCCAAACCATATGCCCCCTTAAGATAGTAAGAAATCTTCAGCCTGTCAGTGAAGTAAATTCGGATTTTTTTAACAGAGTGCTTCAGCCCATGAAGTGATGGCTTCCCAGTTGCGAAAGTCGCCGATAGGCGCTTGGACCTTATTGATCATAAACTTTTCAAGAAAATTTATGGTTTTCAGATCCAGCTTGCCTCCGAAACAGGTTATGCCGCGGGGTTTAATCCGCTCAATCACAGAACGTAAAGATTCGGGGAAGCGCCAGCCTTTCATCAATTCCAGCGGGTCTCCTGCGCCTGTAGGGCCGCTGGAAAAGAGCCATACAGATAGTTCTGATAACTGTTTTTCGTTTTCTGTCAGAAACTTTACGGCATCCCTGCGCCATTGCCCAATATAAACGGCGCTGCCTAGCACAATCGTTCTATAGGATGTTAAATTCCGAACTTTATCTACCGGTAAGACATCCACCCGTAATCCTTTTTGTCGAAGTACTTCTCCGATTTTTATTGCGATTTCAGCTGTTGCCCCTCTTTTAGATGCATACGCCACCAGAGTATTTTTCTCCATTTTGTAACCCTCCCTTCTCAATATCATGTGCAAACCCGGCTAAAATACAATCAATCATTTGATTGATCTTTTGCCTTCTTTGTTTTTCATCAAAAAAATCGGTATTTAAATATACGTTGTAAATTTCAGGTTCAAGGAAGAAATGATGGAAAGGGAGCATTAACTGTAGGGCAATCATGTTTAGATCAGATTCGCTATATCCCTTAAATATTTCTTTTAACAAAGGCATAACCATATCGCAGGAATTTTTACATCCGTTTTTAAGTTCGATCGAAAGAGCGATTTTACATAAATTATAGTGCCTAAATGCAGCATCTGCTGTTGTGATTAAGATATTGCGCAGCCTGCTTTTGGCATCTGTCTGTATACCGTCATTTTGAATTGTCTGGCTGATAATGCTGCCCATCATCGTCCCTACGACCTGGCTCAGCAGATTCTCTTTTGACTGGTAATAGTAATTGACAAGAGCCAAATTCACACCTGCTTTTACAGCAATTTGCCTGGTTGTAATACGTCCTGGATCTTTTCCACTGATGATTAGCTCCAATGTTGCCTGATAAATCTTTTGTTTGGTATTAATTTCATCCTGTGTCAATGATCCCACCTCCTTAAATTAAAACATGTTTTAAACATGTTTTAAATTATGCCCTGTTTTTAACAGATGTCAATAGGGAAAGTAAATTATTTTTTTATTTCTCCAAGTAGATATCTTATTTTCAGTGTTAATAATGGAACAAAAGTGTAAAAAACATATATAAAGAATATAATCCTATTAAAACTTATTTGTAAGAACAATTTTTATAAAGGAGTAAAAGCTATGAAATTTTGCTGGGTTACAATAGTAGTCAATAATTTGGAGGAGTCTTTAAAGTTTTATCGTGAAATAATTGGTCTACCAATAAATAGAAGATTTAAAGCCAAACCAGAAATAGAAATTGCCTTTCTTGGTAATGGGGAAACAAAGCTTGAACTTATGACTAGTAAAGCAAATAGAAAAGTCAAAATGGGGCAAGATATTTCCATTGGATTTGAAGTTAAATCAGTTGATAAAATAATTGTAGATTTTAAAGAAAGAGGCATAAAAATTCACAGTGGGCCATTTCAACCAAATCCAAATATTAAATTCTTTTATGTATTAGATCCGGATGGATTAAAAGTCCAGCTGGTAGAAAGTATTATTTAAAATGTAAATTTATGATTTAATTGGCTGAAAATTTTTTATTATAAATGGGTAGAAAAATATTCATACTATCTATTGTATTTATATTGATATGCTTTATAACAATGACCACTTCGTGCACTTCTATGGTTGAATTAGTAAAAAATGAATTGCATAAAAATATAAGTAATGGAATTACACAAAACTCAACTCCAGAAATAAAAAGATTTGAAGACGTAAAGAAATATTTTGATGATAATGTAAAATATATTGTTGAATCCAAATATAATGGTAGACTAATAAAAGCCAGCCTGATAAAAGACAATGATATTACCAAAGCAGTAATTGACTATATGTCATATTATAATGGAAAGGAAGCAGTAAGTCTGGAATTATTTGAAATAACATCCGATTTTGCAGTAAATTTAAAAATTGATCCACTAGGTATAGATATTACAA
>JAMCSM010000103.1:0-3699 GCA_023380915.1 Actinomycetota bacterium
TATGTTATTATATTGTTATGCCCTATCCCCCTAAGGGGCATATTCATAATTATATATTCATCATTCTCTTCTTGTCAAGAGCCATATTATTTTTGTCATTTAAAAGTTAAAAGTGAACTATTTTTATTAAATTTAAAATTTAAAAGTGAATATCTGCTTAGCAATAGAGGATTAAGGGTAAATTCCCAAAACTGTGTGTCTTTTTATAGTATGGTTTGCAGAAATGTAATTATTTACAGTAGCTTACGGGAAAGTATTCATGGTTACAGTTACGGCATTTAACATAAGCATCAATGTCTTATCAATTTTTTCTGCAGCAGATTATTGCTATTATAATTATAATATCGTACTACATTATAGAAGGTAATAATTAGAACAAACGATTATAGCAATTTCTTGGAAAGGTTTATCATAGATATTCATTAGAAAAGTTATGCTTTTCTGATTATAATATCTGTTCTGTCCTGCTTATTATATCGTCCTGGGTATCAGGTGATAATGTATTAAACAACGCTGAATAACCGGCAACTCTTACTACTAAATCCCTGTATGCATTTGGATTCTTTTTTGCTTCAAGCAGCATTTTCCTGGAGACTATATTAAACTGAACATGCCATCCCTTAAGATCGTTAAAAAGTGTAACTATTAATGAAATTAACTTTCTTTTACTTGATTCTTCTTTTATGGTCGATGGTGATAATTTTTGATTTAATAATACCCCGCCCAATATCCTGTTTGAAGGTAATTTAGAAATAGAATAAAATACTGCTGTAGGTCCATTAGTGTCTGTACCGGCTGCGGGTGATGCGCCTTCTGCAACCGGTGTAAATGCTTTCCTGCCATCCGGTGTTGCAGGTAATTCAGCGCCTATCGGGATGTTTGACGATATACTGGACGTGCTAGCAAAATATTTTCCCCCACTAGGCCCTTTGCCATATCTTGTGTTATGAAATTTCTCGATTTCATCTATGAAATATTTATATGCCTCGCATAATAAATCATCTACATATTTATCTCCATTACCAAATTTAGGTGCTTTATTTAATATCATTTGCCTGATTTTTTCTCCCTCTAATCCTTTATAATTATTATCGAGGTTTTTCATAAGTTCAGATTTTGATATCAATTTATCTTCAAATACCAGTTTTTTTATTGCAGCTATAGAATTTCCAAGATTTGCAATTCCTACCTGAAGACCTGAAATATAGTCATATTTGGCGCCACTTTCCTTTATTGTTTTACCTCTTTGAATACAATTATCAACAAAAGTAGAACAAACAATATCATGTACACTCTCTTCTAAGGCAATATCCACTGAGGTATCAATAACAACAGACGCTTTAGCATAAAACCTTATCTGATGCTTCCATGCGTCCATTAATTCATTAAATGACTTGAAATCCTCAAAGTTTCCGCTGCCCTTACAAAATACTTTACCAGATGATGAATCATAGCCATCCCTGAGCGCAGCTAAAAATACTCTCATAAAATTCAAAAACTCATACCAGTGCATCTGTATCCCCATTTACCAGGCACTGCGACTTCAATACATCCAACAACAGAATAATTAAAAGCATCTTTTCTCTTAACTCCTAAATCTATTAATGACGGAATTATGATTTCATCATTGTTTAGTGAAGGCATACCAAACCCTTTTTCTATGGTTTTAATACATTCCATCATAAAGGATTCATTAATATTTTTATGGTACCTGACAGATAAATTTGGCTGAGGAAGATGCATTCTTTTTACAGAATTCAAAATTAGGTAGCTTAATTCATTTACTGCATCCTTACCGTCTATAGTTTGGCCTCCGATTGTTACGTTCTGATAAAGTGGGCTTCCTGCTGAATATTTTGTATGGGACCAGGGTCTTATTTTATTTAAGGAATATATTTTTATGCAAAGATTATCAAGTATTTCAGTCACAAAAAGGCTATCAATTTTATTGCCTGAAATATCATTTTTATAAAATGGGTACAAGTACTGGTCAAGCCTCCCAAGGGATACTGAATGTCCATTACTTTCAATCTGGAGGATTAAATGTATAAAAAATACCAACTGAATTGCTTCATAAAAGTTTTTTGGAGGACTGTTTTTAATATTTGAACAATTATCAGCTATTTTTTTTAATTCCTGCTTTCTTATAGGATCCTTTTCTTTTTTTTGCAGTTTTTTTGCCAGTTCTTCATACCTTTTAATAAAGACCTGGATGCCTTCTATTGCTATCTTTACAGAATCATAGAATAAACTCTTTTTTAATTCGTCCTTTTTTGAAAGATCCAGGTTTTTCTGTTTTTTTTCAACAAGGTTTAGGAAATTTACAATTCCTTTTTTAAGTATTTTTTCATAATTAATTATAATATATCCATCACCTGAAGTGAGATTTCCCTCAGCTCTGATAATACCAGCTTCGTGAATATCCCTGTAAAAGTCAGGCATTATCCCATATCCCTTTTCAATTAGAGTTTTACCTTTCCAGTATTCACAGATTTTTTTAATATCATCTTTATCATTTTGTGAAAGGTAGAATTTGTCCCCAGGTCTTATATGAAATTCTTCTAATTCATCCAGTATCCAATTTACTACGTATTCTGGAAATATTGGAGCTGCTTTTAGCTTTGAAGAATGATTGCCAACCAGTAATTCACCTTCTTCGAGAGAGATGGCCATTTTTTTTTAGTACTTCTTTTAATGCAAGGGCTCGCCTTATAATGACTGGTTTTGATTCATTTTTTTTATATTTCTGTATAAATAAATGCTCTTTCTGTACAAATTGAAGGGTTTACATCAAGGACTTTTTTTCTTAATGCATTTATTCTTTTAGTTATATTATCACTCAATTCAGTCATATCCTTGATTTAATCAGGGTTTTTAAATTAAAAGGAATGGTTTTGTCTTAATTAAACTTAAACTAGGTTCATCCCTCCAGCTTGGCACAACCAAGAATAATTGTAAATGTCAAAATTATGCAATATTTCAGAAGCATTAAATATTTTATTAGTTTTTTATAAATAACAATAAATTTTTTAAAATTATTTGGAATTATCTCTTTAGAAATGATGCTATAACAGACAATATCTGGTGATAGTAAAATACCAATTAGCTGGACACATTAAGACGATTAATATGTCAAGAGATAAATTAGAGTTATTTCTTGTCCACAAAGAAAGAACTAAATCCTACCTTGTAAAAGGGCATAAAAAGCATACAGAAAAAAAGACTTGAAGCCCTATTTTTTTAAGTCTTTTGATTATGCAAATTTTTTGTATATTTTATCTAATACATTATGAACTGAAACTAATGGAAGGCATCCTTCCACAACAAAAATTCTATCTTTTAGCATGGTTCTCAGGTTAGAAGCTTCGAAATTAGCACAATCCCCAACTATTAATACATTTCCTTTTAAATCTTTTAATTCTGGTATTTTTGGTTTAACACCTATAATTACTGTTTTTATATTTGCCTTTTCATAGAAGCCTGATTTTAAAAGAGTATCTAAAAATATTCTAGCTCTTCCATAACAATGTATACAGACGCCTCCTTTTATAACATTAATTCCTGGGAATATTCCTTCAATTCTAGTGTCAGGCCTATCAAGTGTTTTTGCAACATCCTTTATCTTATCTCCTAAAACAGTAATGCTATCTATATCTCCAATACCTATACCTTGCTGAAAAAAAACAGAAAAACCTGGAT
>JAMCSM010000103.1:3709-4058 GCA_023380915.1 Actinomycetota bacterium
CATTAATCTGAGGCAACTGCATCAACTGCAACTATATCTTCGCTTGCAAGAATCACATCCATTTTAACATCGGTTCCAGTTCTTGGACCTAACCCCTGCATTGCAATTATACCATCTATTATTGTAAGATTGGTTTTTATTACTTTATGCAAATCAACAATTTTTTGGGAGATTTCATCTTTATGAAATTGCATTTTCCAGTAATCCGTAATAATTCCATGATAATTTTTTATACCAAGTGTTACCAATGTTTGAAAGTGCATTTTTAAAGCAGGTAAATTTATAATAATATCTGCATCTAATACTGGTTTAAAAAAATCTACTTCTTTCAATATAATCCCATCTTTTA
>JAMCSM010000104.1 GCA_023380915.1 Actinomycetota bacterium
GCATCTTATAATACTCAGCAACTCTTTCGTAGACATCAGCAACAAAATTTATATTATCAGCAATTTTATAAAACATTTCCTGAATACCTATTAACATTTGACTGGTTTCAAAAAAACCGGGATCAATAAAACCATTGATAAACCTATCAGAATATCTTTCTTTAATCTTTTTTCCTAAATATTCAAAATATGAATCTACACCATTAACATCAGGAAAATCATATCCTTCTAAAGAATCTCTACGAGAAAGTGGGTGTTGTATAG
This sequence comes from Actinomycetota bacterium, assembly GCA_023380915.1. The sequence continues at coordinate 265 of JAMCSM010000104.1, forward strand.
CAATGTATGAAGTTTTTTTATCAAAAGGAACTTTTTGAACAATGCCAAACTTATCTTTTCGTAATACATCTCCTTGTTTGTTTTCTTCAATTATTTCTTGAAACCATGAATAACAATTTACCCATATAGAATCAAAATTCTCAGTACCGGGAACTAACATTACTGTGTCTGGATCTAGTGTAAAATAGGCATTGTATATTCCTGGAACATTCACGACTTCCATTGGTAGGTATTCTGGTTTTTTGAATTCTATCGCTTTTTTTACTACTTCAATGTGGCTTGACATTTTTCTTGAAATCTCATCTCTAACTTTACCCTTGATATTATTTTTTCATATATTATTAAATCAAATATTTTCTTTCATTCTATTTATATACTCTTTTGAAATCTTGAGTAATTTTTTATAAATAAACCCTGGGTCTTCTTGACAAGTATATGGAGACCCAACCCACATCCAGGGGATAGTTATTACCTGCGGAGCAAATATATTCATTAAGTTTATATAAGCCTTAACCATTTCATCTGAATCTTTCATATTCGTAAAATCTACAAATAAGACAGCCTTGTGGTTTTGCTTAAATACATCTCTAATTTTTTTATAATCATTTAAGCAACTATAATATTCACAGGTAATTCCATAAGGTTTTGGCTCATGAGCCCAAAAATAATTCAACGCTACTTGAGGACCACAATTATGTATAAAACCAGAACCAAAATGTTCAAATTGCCTATTACAATAAGGTAAATCAAATAAAGGATAATCAGCTGGATTATAAAGTGATTGCATTTCAGAAGAAACATAGCACTTCTTTCCTTCTGGATACCATTTCTCATCCCATTCTGTTGAAGTCAAATTATCTATTCCACCGGCTATTTCAATAACTTCATCTATTAAATCAATAATAATATCAGTTAAAATATCATTGACATATTGAATAGCTTTCGGATCATCTTTCATTGTAGTGAAAAATAACCTTGTTTCAGTAAGTTCATAAGCCATAAGAAGGCCATTCCCCAAATCTAAGCATGAAGTAGGTATCTCATAATTTGTTTCTCTCATAATGTATCTAACCCTATCAAGACCTTCAGGTACAAGACCTCTATCAAAAATATCATTAGGTCTTCTAAATTTATACATATCTTCTATACTTTTTATAGGTTTCGTTTTTGGATCAACATAAGGTGTCTGGTCAGGATATTTTGCAGGTTTTATATCCTCACTATATATCGGTTTCATTCCAAATATCGATTGGGGAATTACATATCCTAAATCTGATTTTATTGAAGGGATATAGTCATCCGGAACTTTATCTAAGGTACTTTTTATTTTTTCTAACTCATACTCCAATTGAATTTCTTTATTTGTGTACACCTCTGTCAATGTAAACTCTTTTATGTTGGGGAAATGGGTAATTAATATAGGTAAGTGGTTATGATTATTTAGCTTATATTCTACTATATCTCTTAGCAACTGTTTTCTATTTTCTGTATCAGCATTGGAAATAAAAGAATTTAATATCATAAATTGCTCCATTGCCTGATAAGTTAATAATTAAACTCTGATTAATTTAGCGCATTTTACTTAAAATTTTTATAAATAAAATTGCATCTCTCAGCTGAATAACATTTATGGATTATGACATGAAATATTTACTTAAAAATCTCACCTCATTCCGGTTTCTAAAGTATATTTTTATTTAGCAAACAAAAATTGTTATGATGTCAGTTCGATTTTTAAATCATCTGCTACAGGTTCTATAATAACAAAATCTCCTGTAACCGTTCTTAAAATTGAACATGGAATTTCTGGAACTATTGGACCAAAAAGCGAAAGCCTTACAATAAACTTCTGCCAAATTATACTGCCTGAGAAATAGCTACCTTCAGTAGTAAGTCCACATCCATCATTCCACCATGATCTGAAATCAGCGTTTAAAGTTGTTGTTGAACCAATAGTATGTGCTTTTGGTGGAATGAATGCCCAAGCCCCATTCATATCTGTAATTGCCATCTGACATGTTGAAAGTGGGTGAAAGTCTATACATCTTGGAGTAGCCTTCTTCCATTCATCAATTGTCATTCCATATTCTTTGGCAAGATGAGGATCCCAGAAAGCATAATGTCCTGAAAAACCTGTGCCTCCATAAACAATATTTGCACCTTTTGCTCCGGGTTCTTTTCTTGCCTTTACAATCATTTCATCATAATCTTTAATATTGTTTTTATTGGGAAAATGCACCTGCTTTTTAGGTACACTTAGTTCTGGTCTTATCCTTGATAAAAAGCTTTTTTCAATTGTCCAATGAAATGAACCAGGCCAATTGTGGTCAACATCATTGCCTTCCTCATCACAGTATTCATCCATTGCAAAATAATGTACATGTTTTAAAGGTATGTTTAACGCATTAACCATATCAGCAAGCAATTGATATTGAAAAATGGGTCCTGTTGGAAACACTCCTACAAATTGTTTTCCCTCATCTAAAGCTCTTTTAATTCTTACAAATATGTCTAGAGCCATCTGAAAATGAAAGTCCTTTGTAGATGCAATTCTTACTTTAAATTCTGGATGTGAATCTTTTGGTAAATTACATATTTCTTCCTTTTTTACTTTCGCAACTCTTTTACAAACCTCCATATCTCTGAATGCTAAGAATTTAGCAGGTTGAAAATTAATAAGATCTATATTTGGATTAAAATCGTTTTTTACCATTAACACACCTTCTAGAAATTAATATTTTTATTAGTTTGTTTGTCGAACTTAATAATAATATAGCAACTCAAAACTTATGTCAATAGTGCGAATTCTTCAGAGCTGATCCCTTTATTTAAAAAATACTCAAGACTTTATCGATGACTCATATAGAAATGTACAAGAGAAACTCAAATCAAATTTTGCTTCTGACTATATTTTTAGAGAATAAATATCTTTAACATATAGAAACAAAAAGATCAGAGATTAAATACGAGGCAGAAAAAATACTACAGCTAACCAGTATGATGACAACGAATTATAACAGCTGAGGTACAAGGAAGACATAATAAGTACGCAGGATCTCTAATCATCAAGCCTTACATTGAAGTAGACTCACTCTACTCAGAAATATCCATAGTTTTTGCTGCTTAAGTCCCGGCTTTCTGCAAGAGTATTTTGCAGGGCCTGCGATCATCTATTCTTGGCTGCTTTATGACCAGTGGCCCATTCCTGTAACTATTTATCTTGGCAGCATGTATCAGTTCTTTGTTACAACTTTATTTAAATTCTCATCTATAAGATTTGAATGTTTCTTAATAAATTCTTCCACTTCATTTTCAAGAGCTAACTGAGGCATCTTTTGTGCTCCTTGTTTGTTCAAGCACTGACCATGTACTTTCTTCTTTAATAATTTGAGTTTCTCTTGTACATTTACTCACAAGCATATTCTCTTTATTATGTTTTCTGAACGTTAATATTTTAATGGAGGATATACTCCTTTTATAGCATTGACACAAAAAAAATAATTTTTTGGTCTGCAAGTTGTGGATAAGCTATGCTTACCTGTATAAAACTAAAGGGGGCAAGATTTTCAAGATCTTAAAAGCGATAACTTATTTTTAAAATAAGTCCGCAGAATAATGAGAAAGAATCCATCAAACCAATCATAGATGAAGCGGTTATCGAATTTTCAAAATCAGCCTCTTTTGATGCATAAAAACATTTTGAGATTACTTGCTGAAAAGTTTAATATAAATCTCCGAAAAATTGCCGAGATAATACGAATTGCTGTATGGGCTTCAAAAGTAAGCCCCCCGCTTTTCAGCGCCATGGAAATTCTTGGAAAAGATGAAACCTTGGAGAGGCTTGGAAATTACAGGGATTTATAAAAATATGTTAAAATAAAAGTGCAGAATTTAAAATCCCGGAAATATAGCAATATTAGAAGAAATTTAAAATGATAAAAGACGTTGAATTATTAAAAAAATTTGAAAATGACTTTCTGAAAAATACACCCATTTCCTACATTGATGCATTAAAAATTTTTGAAGCTTTATGGCATGAGGCAGAAACTCTGAAAGTTTTACCTGGAGAAGACATAATGGAAGGAATAGATATAAAAATTAAAATTGCAAAAATTTTAAATTCATGTTCGAAGAACTCCTAATAAAAATATCAAAATTACTAAGTCATAATTCGATCCCTTATATGATAATCGGAGGACAAGCTTTCAAAGCGGTGTTTTGTATTTTCTATCCAGCAAAATTCCTTTGATGAAGAAGTGTTGTCATAAAAACTTTGTATGCCGTAAATTGCTGGATGATAACAAAATGCTGTTTTCATAATAAAAATTAAAGTATATAATTTATATTGCCGATTTCATCATTGATAATATTTATTAAAATAATTAAAATATATTTTTTTCTTAACATTTTAACAATAAGGAGGAAGAAAAATGTCAGCTTCGATTGATAAATCTAAGTTGCAACCATTGATATTAAGATTTGAAGTTGGCGTGATAATTGAAAAAGATAATATTGGCTATATAGCATATTGCCCTGCGCTCAAGGGACTTGTTGCAGAGGGTGAAACTGAAGAAGAAGTAAAAAATAATTTTACAAATTCCTTTATTTCATATATTAATTCAGCTATAAAACATAAAGATCCATTACCAATATGTTCTGCTTTTAAGGTAACTACCGGTGTCAAACCTGTAATTGAGAATATAGATGTACCAATAGATATTTATAACCACAATATCTTAGCTACTGCATGAATAAAGATATCTGGGAACAAATCAAATCAATTGATAAAAATAAACTTATTAAGGCTTTGGAAAGAGATGGTTGGTTACTTGATATTGAACATAAAAAATTCAGAACATATAGAAAAGGAATAAAAAAGGTTACAATTCATTATCATAATACAAACTTTAAAAATCCTAAATTGCTCAAAATGCTGCTTGAAAGCATAGGTTGGCAGGAAGAAGATTATAAAAGACTTAAATTAATCAAATAGAAAGACCTCGCATGGAGGGTCTCTAAACAGAGATATTCCTCTCTTTTGTAAAAGATAAATACTCTTATGAATTTTAGTCTTAAATTTATTTTGGCCTTTTGTAAATAATCCTGCCGCCGTCGGCTATTATTTCCTGGCCACAGATATATTCCGCCATATCAGATGCCAGGAAAGCAACAATATTACCGATATCCTCAGGAGTTCCCATCCTTCCCAATGGTATGCCTTCTATTATTTTTTTATTTACCTCAGGCGTATCCGGATATCTTATACGCAGCATTTTAGTATCGATTACTCCCGGAGATACAATATTTATCCTTACGCCTTTTTGCAGCAGGTCATAAGTTATTGATTTCATAAGGCCAAGAAGACCGATTTTTGAAACAGCATAATGGGCCCCCCCGCCGCTGCCATTTATTGAAGTTGTGGAACCAACAAGGACTATGTTACCTTTTTTTGCTGCAAGCATATGAGGCATAGCTTCCTGAATAAAATAAAATGCCCCTCTTAAATTTATTTCCATTGATCTGTCCCATTCTTTATCGGTCAAATCGATAAATTCAGCAAAGCTGGAATAACCGGCACTATATACTAAAACATCTATATTTTTAAATTTGTCATAAATTTCTTTTATTATTTTTTTAACTTCTGCTCTTTTAGTGATATCACACTTGTAAAAATGTGTTTCCACCTTGAATTCTGCATTTATTGATTTTGCCAGTCTCTCTCCGGAAACATCATCAATGTCTGCCACCAATATTTTTGACTGCGCTGCTGCCAATGCTTTTACAATTCCAGACCCTATGTCGCCCGCCCCTCCGACAACAAGGGATATTTTATCTTTCAAATTTATTTGTTTCATGGTTCCTCAAGCCATTTATCTGCTTATACCAAGACTTTAATCACATCATCAGCATTCTTATTTTCTTTTATTATCATTGATGCAGCTCTTATAATTTTTTCAATACTTTTAGCTTCGGAGAAGTTCCTGCCTACTAAGCAGCCTCTCCCCCCGCCCTTTGCTGATCCTTCAATCATTTTCAAAAAATCATATTCCGGCATTTTTGGACCACCGTTGATTAATACTGGAATTTTTACGTAGTCTGCAATTTCAACAAATTTTTCAATAGTACCGGGCCAGTTAGTAGAAATGGCATCAGCACCAAGTTCTGCACAAAGCCTACCCGTAAACTTTAAATATTTAAGTCCATATTTTTTTAAATTTTCCTCCATTGAACCATAGAAACCAGGAAATTCGGCTTCACATATAAAGACCAAACCATATTTATCGCATTCATTTCCAATTTTTCCGAGTAGTTCAATTACGTTAGCATCATCTTCAGTGGCAAGTCCAACAAAAAAGCACACCCCGTCAGCACCTATTCTTGCAGATTCTTCAACACTTGATATCAGAACTTGTTGAATAGGTTTTGGACTTAAAGCAGCATAGGTAAAAAGATAATTCAAAATATGGTTTGGTCTTTATAAATTGGGGGCGCACACTTTCAAAAAACCTTTACTTATTACTTCTGCAGTTGCTCCGCCCTTTACTGATTCCTCTATACTTTTGTCTATATTAATTTGTCCCGGGAATGGTTCTATGGAAGTCATATTGTGTACTGAAGCAAATATGACTGCCTTATTATCTTCATCAAATATTCTTTTTAATCTTATTGTTTTTCCGGTTGACATACTGCTCCTTTCAATTGTTATAAAAAATAATTTAAAAAATATTTATATTATTCTCTTTAATATTATATTTTTGAAGAACTTAATACTATAAAATATAATTTTCTGCTATTTCATACATTGCAACAAAAATTCTTATATTAGCGGCTATGGTAACAAGAGTTAAGACAAATAAAAGCCCTTTTATTTGTAATATATTCTAAAAGATTCAAGCTGGCTATACTATTTTTAATTTTATTCCCAACTTTTGTATCTTTACAGCAGTATCATTATCTATACCTGAATCAGTAATTATTTCATCAAATTCAGTTAATGGCATTACGGAAATGAAAGCATTACCTGTAACTTTTTTGCCCCTTTATAACATCCGCCTCAATGAGCATAAGGGGTCCATGACAGATAGCGGCAATTATTTTGATATTTATCAGGATAGCCTGAATATCATTTCCTCAGGTGTAAGATCTCTTCCCTCTTCTACCACTTTCCGGGTAAAATAAGCCACAACTACTTCTTCATCTGTTGGTACTATATAAATTCTTACCCTTGAATCTATGGAGAATTCTGAAGAAATTAAGTTTTGAGTCCCGTTTAATTCCTTGTTTTTGGCTAGGTCAAGCTTAACTCCCATGTACTCCATATTCTCAAGACATTTCTCCCTGATATAGGGGCTTTTTTCTCCGATACCGCCGCTGAATATCATACAGTCAATACCACCCAGGATTGTTCCAAATGCACCTATATATTTCCTTATGCTGTCAATGTAAAGATCTATAGCCATCCTAGCTCTTATATTTCCGCTTTCGGCAGCTTCCATTATTTCCCTTACATCTTCTGTGCCTATTCCTGCAGTGCCTTTAAGCCCTGCATTGCCTGAAAGCTCTTCCTGGATCTGTTCTATTGAAAGACCAAGTTCTTTCATTGCAAATAGTACAGTGGTTGCATCCAGGTCACCGGGCCGTGATCCCTGAAGCAAACCTGAATTAGGAGAAAAACTCATACTGGTATCTATGGATTTACCATCTTTTACTGCAGCAATGGAGCTGCTCCCTCCAAGATGGATGGTAAGAAGCCTTATTTTTTCTGAACTGCAGAGTTTAAATGCCATTGCAGAAAGATATCTGTGTGAAGCCCCGTGAAAGCCATTTTTCTTAATTCCAAGCTTTTCATACCAATCCCAGGGAAGTCCTAAAATCCTCCTGAACTTTGGTATTGAGTAATGAAACGAGGGTTCAAAAACTCCTACCATAGGGACATCTAAAATTTTACTGAATATACCTATTGCCTCAAGGTATGGAAGGTTGTGTACAGGTGCTACAAATGCGTACTTTTTCATTTCAGCAAGTGTCTCAGGAGTCAATTTATTGGCACCGTTTTTTTCACCAAGAATACACTTAAAACCAACAGCCTGGATGTCCTGAGGTTTGGAAATGACACCATTTTCTGCAAACCATTCAAGTACAAGCCTAATTGCAGGTTCAAAACCTAAAATATTTACCACTTCTTTTACAGAAGGTGCGTTGCCCACACTATGTGTAAAATTTGAGGAACCTTCAGATTTTATCTTATCGATACCTGCCGTTCCAAGGGTTTTTATTTCATTCTTTTCATTGATATCAATAATCTTACTTTTAAAAGAAGTGCTTCCTACATTGCTGATGCCTATAATCATGTTTTTCCTTTCAAATAGTTAATTATTCATCTTAATTTAAGATAATTATCTCAGTCAAATTATCTACACAAAAACAGTAATTACCTTTTTAATTTAATTAAATTTATTTTATTTTCCGTAATTAATCTATCAAAGTATGTAAGTAATGGAATAATTGCCTTATTTTACTTATATGTATTATTAATTTTTTTAAGTCAGCCACATTAATTTTTTAAAATGGGCCCAAGCCAGGTATACAGTTTTAGCTTTTTTATTTTATCATTTTTTTAATTATGATTGTAAAATAACTTATTCTCTCTCTGACTTCAAATGGGGCAGACAAAGAAATTGATAAATTGAAGCTTGTATGCAATAATTAATGCATATAATACTATTAATTTAATAGTATTTTTATTCAAACAATTTTATATGAAAAATCTTTAAAAAAAGGATAAAAAAATGGAAAAAAAGAAAATTTTATATGTCCAGACAAGCGGAACCAATACACCTCGAAGATTATATTCGCCTTTCATACTTGCACAAACAGCGGTAGCCATGGATCTGGGGGCTACAATTTATTTTCTTGGTGAAGGTATAACTGTTGTAGAAAAAGGTGCCGCTGAAGGTATAAAAATGGGCAGCTTTCCCACCCTGAAAGAAGTCATGGAGCAAACAGTAAAAATGGGGGTTCAATTACTGGTCTGCCAGCAAAGTATGCAGGTGTTTGGTGAAAATCTAAAACCTTCAGATTTCGTTGACGGTGTAAAAATTGTAGGTGCCGCAACACTAAACAGCTTAATTCTTGAATATAATGGAACAATGTGGTTCTAATGGAAAACAAAATATTTTTTGATAATGCCTCAACCACCAGAGTTGATGATAGAGTTTATGAAGAAATGGAACCATATTTTAAGACTTATTATGGCAATCCCTCAAGCCTCCACGAATTTGGCGAAAAAGCATCAGAGAAATTGGAAGAATCCAGGCAAAAAGTTGCTGATTTAATCGGGGCAACAGCAGAAGAAATTTATTTTACTTCCTGCGGCACAGAATCCAATAACTTCGCATTATGGGGTATTGCACGGGCATACAGGGAAAAAGGAAATCATATCATATCCTCAGTAATAGAGCATCATTCGATATTAAACCCTTTAAAAGAAATGCAGAAAGAAGGCTGGAATGTAACCCTTGTACCTGTTGATGAAAATGGCTTTATAAACCCGGAAGATGTAAAAAAGGCAATCACAAAAGAAACTGTACTTATTACAATAATGCATGCCAATAATGAAATAGGCACAATTCAAAACATCAGGGACATTTCTAAAATAGCTAAAGAATCCAACACAGTATTTCACAGTGATGGTGTTGCTACAGCCGGAATAATTCCGGTTGATGTCAATGAAGAAGGAATCGATGCCTATACTTTCTCATCCCAGCAAATGTATGGTCCCAAGGGCGCTGCAGCTCTTTATCTAAGGAAGGGAATCAAAATCAGGCCGCTTCTTCTTGGTGGTACACAAGAAAGAGGGAGAAGGGCGGGAACAGAAAATGTACCGGCAATAGTTGGTTTTGGTAAAGCATGTGAAATTTCAAAAATGGAAATACCGAGCCATATGGAGTCTCTTGTTGACTTAAGAGATAATCTCATAAATGGAATAATGGAAAAAATTGAAAAAGTCAAATTGAATGGACATCATACTTTGAGGCTTTCAGGCAATGTCCATATGAGCTATGAATATGTAGAGGGGGAATCAATACTTTTAATGTTGAATTTACAGGGTATTGCAGCAGCCAGCGGATCCTCATGTACCTCGCAAGCTCTTAAAAGTTCACATGTTCTTATAGCAATAAACTTATCCCC
>JAMCSM010000105.1 GCA_023380915.1 Actinomycetota bacterium
ATAAAGTTTTCTATTATCCATTTTTAGGTTCAGATTTCCTGATTTTATCCTCATTTTTATATTCTTTAATTAATATATTAACATATACTGATAAATTGTTAAAATTTGAATATTATGTTATTATTACTTAATATTGAAAAGTTATAAATTGATAATAGGATAATATTTTTATATGGATAAAGAAAAAACTGTTATTATTCTTGGTGGCGGCAGTGGAGGATTGATTTGTGCTAATAAAATCAGAAAATATTTACATGAGGGACATCGGGTATTACTTGTTGATAAAAAAGAGAACCATTTATTTTACCCTTCACTGCTTTGGTTGCTTTTTGACTGGAGAAAGCAGGAACAAATAGAACGGCCGCTAAATATTCTAAATAAAAAAGGGATAGAATTTATTTACGGTGAAGTTGAAAAAATTGATTTTATAGATATGTCAGTATATGCGGGTAACAGAAAATTAAATTATGATTACCTGATTATAAGTTTGGGCGCCCAGCTTAATACATCAAAAATCCCTAAAACAGATACCATTTATAATTTTTATTGTCTTGAAGGTGCTATGCTTGCCCAAAAGAAAATAAATCAATTTTCAGAAGGCAGAATTGCTATTTTAATTTCTTCCTCACCATTTAAATGCCCTGCGGCACCATATGAAACAGGATTTCTTCTGGATTATCTATTCAGGAAAAAGGGATTAAGAGACAGGATTGATATACAGATATTTACTCCTGAAAGTTTACCAATGCCCACTGCAGGACCAATAATAGGTAACACAATAAAGCAAATGCTTGAACAAAAGGGAATTAAATTTAATCATGATTTAAAGTTGTTATCCATTGATGGGAAAACAGATGAAATAAAGTTTACAGACAGGACTGAAAAGTTTAATCTATTGCTTATTGTTCCACCCCATCAGGCGCCAGAGGTAGTGAAAGATGCAGGTTTAACAGACCCGACAGGCTGGATACCCGCAGACCCAAAAACATTGCAGACAAAATATGAGAAAATATATGCTATCGGTGATGTCACAACAATTAAATTACCAAATGGAAAAAATCTTCCCAAAGCAGGGGTGTTTGCCCATTACCAGGCAGAGGTCGTGGCAAACAATATTGCCTCTGAAATTGAAGGCAGGGGCTTAAAAAAACAATTTAGTGGAAAGGGCTATTGTTTTCTTGAAATTGGCGAAGAAAAAGCAGGTTTTGCCGGTGGAAACTTTTACACTTCCGCTTCACCCGCAATGAAAATGCATAAACCAGGCAAAATCTGGCACTGGACGAAGATTCTTTTTGAAAAATGGTGGTTATGGCATTGGTTTTAACTCCGGTAGTTCACGTTTATGGCGGAGAGGTAATAATATCCTTAAATTTTAAAAGATTCTGGGATATAACCTCGGTAAATATTTCTTTCAAGGGTTTTTCTTCCAATGCTTCCATTTTCAAAACCTTAAATAAAAGATACATACCTGCAAATCCAGTAAAGATAAACAAAAGAGGATATATGGTATACTGGCCAATAGTAAAATTTTTGTTCCTTTGAAGTATAAAACCAGCTAAAGGAGAGGAAATAATCATAGGAAACTGCTCACCAAAAATCATAAGGTTTGAATAAAAAGAAATCTTTTCTGAAGGAGGAGCCAATGTCATTCTTCTTGTTGTTACTGCCATCAAAAATCCAGCATTTGAAATACCGGAAAAGAAATACAAAACAATTAAAATCCTGGATATATACTGACCAGGAAAAAAATCCAGGTTTGCAAGAATAAACCAGAAAACAGGAGCATAAAGAAGTGAGGAAAAAAGAACAAATCTGCTGCCCCTTTTATCATTTATTTCCCCCCAGGCATAGACAGATAATGCATAACCGAGTATTGTAATAGTTTGCAGGAGAATACAAAAAGAATCCGATAAACCAAGACGGAGTTTTAAAAACGGTATGAGAAACGGACCGACAAGACCGGTAAGAAAAGTATTTATAAAAAGCAGGGAAAAAAATCTCTTGAGATTTTTTTCCCTGAATATAATTTTTAATCCTTCTAAAATGTTAACCTTATCAGTTTCCTCCGGGGGCCTGGGACTATATATAACCTTTGAAAAATACGCCGGAGCTACTGCCTGAAGTACAGCGAGGATTAAAAAAATCCAGAAAAATTCAATATATTGCGGAGATTTACCAAGCATTTTTGATACAAAGTAAAAAAGCATAAGAGAGAGAAACATAATAAAAAACCTGAGCCTGCCAAAGAAAACCCCTCTTTCATTTTCAGGTACAAGGTTTGTAACTGTCGGCATAAATGCAATTGAAAAAATCTGGTTTGATATAAGATAAATAACAAGAAATATAAGATAATAAATAATCAGAAAACCATAACTGATTTTACCCGCTAAAAAAAAGACAGGAAGCAGTAAAAAACCAAGAATTGCCATAATAATAGCAGAGGAGTTTATATATCTTTCATATTTTTTCTGAACAAAAGAAATAGAAAAAATAGAAAGAACACCAATAATGGGACCCAGTATGGCAAGAAAACCAAGCATAATCTCTCTTGCCCCTATTTTTAAAAGAAAAAGGGTGAGGACACCACCAAAAACAACATTGGTGTACGCCTGGTTAAACCCCTGCCCAATAAGAAAATTTGTTATTGATTTTTTTCTGACACTTACTTCCATCGCATCCCTTCGTCAAGAACAGCAAAATAATTTGACATTGACATGTAGTTTGTTACTGAATTACCGGAACCGAGAACGTATCCGCCACCAGGCATACATCTATCAAGGGTATTTCTTACGTATTTCCTTAATTCTGTTTCTTCAAGTCTGCATATTTTGTCCACGTCTATTCCACCCATAACGCCAATCCTTTTCCCGTATTTTTCTTTAAATTCACTTACAGGCATAATGGCATCTTCAAAAGAATGTTTTACGTCTATTTTTACGTCTTCAATAAGAGATTCCATCACCGGTTCAAGATATCCACATGAATGAAAAACGTAGATAAGCCCGTTTTTATGTGCCAACTCTGCAATCTTTTTATGCCATGGCAGGACATAATTCTCCAGAATCTTTGGAGGCACAAGAGTAGACGTTTTAAATCCAAAATCATCCCCCTG
>JAMCSM010000106.1 GCA_023380915.1 Actinomycetota bacterium
CATGATCGACATGCCCGATAGTTCCGATATTCATATGAACTTTATTTCTTGTAAATTTCTCTTTAGCCATCTGTTTTCTTCCTTTCTTAAATATAAAAATTTGTTTTAAATTACTTAAAACTTTAACTTTAAATGTAATTTGTTATACTGCAACTGCTCCTTTAACTTTTTTAATAATTTCATTTGCAATATTTTCAGGAACAGGTTCATATTTTTTAAATTGCATTGTAAAAGTAGCCCTCCCCTGAGTCTTTGAACGTAAATCAGTTGCATACCCGAACATATTTGCAAGAGGAACTTCAGATTTAATATTTGTCATTTTATTTCTGGTGTTAATTTCATGAATTTTACCTCTTCTTGAATTAATATCACCTATAACTTCACCCATTGATTCCTCAGGAGTTACTATTTCCACTTCCATTATTGGCTCCATTAATATTGGAGCAGCTTTTAACATTGCTTCTTTAAATGCCTTGGAAGCAGCTATTCTAAAAGCAAGTTCAGAAGAATCCACTTCATGATAAGTTCCATCAAGTAAAATTGCTTTAACATCAATTACAGGATAACCAGCCAATTCACCTGTCTGCATTGCATCTATAACACCTTGCTCTACAGGTTTAATAAATTCTTTTGGGATTGCACCACTTTTGATTTTATCTTCAAATATAAATCCCTTACCATATTCATTAGGCTCAAATTTCATTATTACATGCCCATACTGTCCTTTACCGCCACTTTGTCTTATATACTTTCCTTCAACCTGAACTGTTTTTGTAATAGCTTCTCTATAAGAAACCTGGGGTCTTCCAACATTTGCATCAACGCCAAATTCCCGCATTAGCCTATCAACAATAATTTCAAGATGAAGTTCACCCATTCCAGCAATTATAGTTTGGCCTGTTTCACTATCGGTACCAACCCTGAAAGTAGGATCTTCTTCAGCAAGTTTATTTAATGCCTTATTTAATTTATCAAGATCCATTTTTGTTTTTGGTTCAATAGCAATGGAAAGAACAGGTTCAGGAAAAGCAATTGTCTCATATTTAATAGGCTGTCTTGGATCACAAATTGTATCCCCCGTACTAACTTTCTTTAATCCAATTACTGCAACTATATCTCCGCAATAAGCTTCATTAATCTCTTCTCTATGATTTGCATGCATCAAAAGCAGTCTGCCAATCCTTTCAGTATTGTTTTCAGTGGTATTTAAAACTTGAGAGCCAGTTGTAAGCTTGCCTGAATAAATTCTACAATATGCAAGTCTTCCGACAAAAGGATCAGTCATTATTTTAAAAATATATCCTGAAAATGCTTCATCATCACTTGTTTTTCTTACCTCCTCTTTATTATTTTGAGGATTTATACCAACTGCTGGAGGCAAATCAACTGGAGAAGGCAGATAATCAACTACTGCATCAAGTAAAGGTTGAACACCTTTATTTTTAAATGCAGCTCCACATAAAACAGGAATTGCTTTTACTTCAATTGTAAGTGCTCTTAAAGCCTTCTTAATTTCTTCTGGTTTTATCTCAATATTTTCAACATACTTATGTAAAATATCATCATTGTAATTTGCAATATTTTCAATTAATTCCATTCGTGCATTTTTGGCAGTTTGAACCATATCAGCAGGTATATCAGTATAATCATACTTTAAACCCATTTCATCTTTATAAATATATGCTTTCATATTTATAACATCAATCATTCCCTTAAATGAATCTTCCCTGCCAATTGGAATTTGAATTGCAACCGGATTAGCATTTAATCTTGCCTTCATCATTTCAATAACATAATTAAAATCAGCTCCGCTTCTATCCATTTTATTAACAAAAGCAATTCTTGGAACATTATACTTATCAGCTTGTCTCCATACAGTTTCAGATTGAGGTTCTACACCCCCTACAGCACAAAAAAGTCCTATCATTCCATCAAGAACTCTTAAAGATCTTTCAACTTCAACAGTAAAATCTACATGACCAGGAGTATCAATTATATTTATTCTATGATTTTTCCAAAAAGCTGTAGTAGCAGCAGAAGTAATGGTTATACCTCTTTCCTGCTCCTGAACCATCCAGTCCATAACAGCAGTTCCTTCATGAACTTCTCCAATTTTATAACTTTTGCCGGTATAATATAATATTCGTTCCGTAGTAGTAGTTTTACCAGCATCAATATGCGCTGTTATGCCAATATTTCTTGTATGTTTTAGTGATACTTGCCTTGTCATTTATGCACCTGTAAATAATCATCAAGATAAAAAATATAAAAAAATATATAAATATTAAATAATTAAATAATAATTGATTGGTTAATAAAATTACCATCTATAATGAGCAAAAGCTTTATTTGCTTCAGCCATTTTATGAAGGTCTTCTTTTTTCTTTACACTGCTTCCAGTGTTGCTGGCAGCATCTAAGATTTCTCCTGCAAGACGCTCAGCCATAGTTTTTTCTCTTCTTTTTCTTGAAAAACTTATTAGCCATCTAATGGCAAGAGTATTTGCCCTGTCATGAGAAACTTCTACAGGAACCTGATAAGTAGCTCCTCCTACCCTTCTTGGCCTGATTTCAAGAGCAGGTCTTACATTTTCCATACATTTTTCAAGTATATCAAGTGGATTTTCCTTTGTTTTTTTGCCAAGAATCTCAAAGCTTCCGTATACAATTTCTTCTGCTGTACTTTTTTTACCACGCCATAAAATTTTATTAATAAATTCTGTTACCATCTTACTTTTGTAAATTGGATCTGCAGCCAATTCTTTCTTGGGAATTCTTCCCTTTCTTGCCATTTATAACTCCTTATGAAGTATTTCCTTAATATGTAAAATTTAATTAAAACTTTAATTGTTCTTAATAAACAATTTTATTTTTTAGTTAATTATTTCATTTAAATCAAGCTTAAAAATTTATAAGATTAGCTTTTTAACCAATCACTTACTATAAACAAAATAATTATGAATTAATTATAATTTATTACCAGTCATTACGTTTTTTTATTGTTTAGGTTTTTTAGCCCCATATCTTGAACGTCCCTGTTTTCTTCCTTCTACACCTGAGGTATCGAGTGTACCTCTTACAATTTTATATCTGACACCTGGTAAATCCTTTACTCTTCCACCTCTAACAAGTACTATAGAGTGTTCCTGGAGATTGTGCCCTATTCCAGGGATATAAGCTGTAATTTCTATCCCATTTGTAAGCCTGACTCTTGCAACTTTTCTTAATGCAGAGTTTGGTTTCTTAGGTGTAGTTGTATAAACTCTAACACAAACACCTCTTCTTAAAGGATTTCCCTGAAGAGCAGGAGTTTTCTTTTTCTTTTTAATTTTTACCCTTGGTTTTCTTACTAACTGATTTATAGTAGGCATAAAGAACTCTACTTTCTAACTTTAATGATAATAATTAATAATTTTTATAACCTGTAATTAAATATTTTTACCTCATAGCATCATAAACTCAAATATGATTAAATTAAATAATTCTAAAATAATTTTAGTTTAAATAGCTCTGACTTTTTAAAACTTACTAAATTAATTTATAATTTATTAAATTTTTATTATTAAAAAATTAATTTAACTCAGATAGATTAAAAAATAATTATGTAACAACAACAAAACACACTCTTTATTTCAGAGCGCAAGTTAGTAGATTATCATTTTAAGATTAAATTGTCAATAAAAAATAACTTCATAAGACCCTTTAAACTTTTTAAAACTTGCGCCTGAATTAAAAAACTTTTAAATATTTAATTATTAAAATTAAAATAAAATACAAATAATTTAATATAAAACTATAATTTAATATAATTAAATAATATAATTTAACAGATCAAATAAACAGGTATTAAATATTTAATTCAAAAACATTTCCTTCATCTTCATCTGTATTTTTTAACATCTCAATATCTTCATTATTTTCTTCCTTATAGCCTGGATAAGTTAGCTCTATGGTTCTATATCTTGTCATTCCAGTTCCAGCAGGAATATTTTTACCTATTATTACATTTTCTTTAAGACCGATTAAGTAATCGGTTTTGTTCTCTATTGCAGCATCAGTTAATACTCTTGTAGTTTCCTGGAAGGAAGCTGCTGATAAGAAGCTGTCAGTTGCAAGAGCTGCTTTTGTTATACCCATTAGATTTTGCTTTGCAAGAGCAGGTTTTTTACCTTCTTCGATAAGCTTTTTATTTTCTTTTTCAAATATTAACCTGTCAATTAATTGGCCTGGAAGAAAATTACTATCACCTGATTCTAGAATTGTAACCTTTTTTAACATTTGTCTTACAATTACTTCAATATGTTTATCATTAATTTCAACACCTTGAGCTTTATAAACATCTCTTATTTCTCTTACAAGATATTGCTCACAAGCTTTAATCCCATTAAGCCTTAAAATATCATGAGGGTTTCTCTGACCTTCTGTTAATTGATCTCCAATTTGAACGAAATCACCTTCATTAAATCTTAATTTCGCATGACTTGGAATTTCATATGATTTTTCTTCAGCCCCATCATTATTTAAAATGCTTAATTTTAAAAATTGTGAATCCATTTCTTCAATTTTAAGATTACCTGCTGCTTCAGAAATAATTGCATGCTCCTTAGGTTTTCTTGCTTCAAATAGCTCTACAACTCTTGGAAGACCGGAAGTAATATCCATTCCTTCAAATGTTTTTTCATGTTTATGAATATATCTTTTCTTTTTTGCAGTTGAAATAAGTATTGCAAACACTTGATTTCTGTCAACATTTAAATTATTTGTAAGCAATAATTCCTCACCTTTTGGCATTACAATATCAATTAACTGACCTGCTTTAACCGATGATTTTTCTCCTTGTTCCATTTTCACTTTAAATGTAAGTTTATGAGGAATGCTTTCAATATTTATTTTTAACATATTATTAGGAACACCATATAATTCCTGCTCTGAAGGAGGACTGACATAATCTAAAATATCTCCCTGTATTTTTAAACCTAACTGATTTAATAACTCTTTTGGTAAAACAAGTTTTCCTTTTACAGGTGATTTTATGGATCTTTGTATAACCGTTGAAGCAACACCACCTGTATGGAAAGTACGCATGGTTAACTGGGTTCCGGGTTCTCCAATTGATTGTGCTGCAATAATTCCAACTGCTTCACCAATATCAACAACTTTGCCTGATGAAAGATTTCTTCCATAACATTTCTGACATAATCCTGCTTCTGCTTCACAGGTAAGCGGTGACCTTACATTTATTTCCAGTATATTTGCCTGTACTAACTTCTGAAGAATTTCTTCATCTATCTCTGTACCTTTGCTTACCAGAATTTCACCTGTAACAGGATCTTTTACATCTTCCTGACTGCTTCTTCCAATAAGATTCGGGTTTGGTTCTCCTTCAAGATTTAATACGTATAAATTTATACCATCATCAGTCCCGCAATCATTAATTCTTATCATTGTATCATGAGATACATCAACCAGCCTTCTTGTAAGATAACCTGAGTCAGCAGTTCTAAGAGCTGTATCAGCAAGTCCCTGTCTTGCACCATGAGTTGAAAGGAAGTATTCAAGAACAGTAAGACCTTCCCTAAAGTTTGATTTGATAGGTCTGTCAATAATATCTCCTCTTGCATTTGCAACAAGTCCTCTCATTCCTGCAAGTTGCCTTAATTGTTTAATATTTCCTCTTGCTCCAGATGTTGCCATCATATAAATGGGATTAAACCTGTCAAAATTTCTTTCCATAGCTTCAGCAACAGATTCATTTGCTTCAGACCAGCTTTGTATAACTCTTTCATGTCTCTCATCATCAGTTATCATTCCTTGCTGGTAATAATTTTCAATTTTTTCTATATTCTCTTCAGCATGCTTTAATATTTCTTTTTTCTTTGGAGGAACAATAATATCATCTATTCCAATGGTTAAACCTGATTTTGTAGAATATAAAAATCCTAGCCTTTTAACATTATCCAAAACTTCTACAACAGAATAATTCGGATACTTTTTAATGCATCTATTAATAATTGAGATAAGTTCTTTTTTTGCAACTTCTTTATTAACAAATTCAAAATCTTCAGGTAAAGCCTCATTAAATAATATTCTACCTGCAGTTGTTTTTATTACTTTCCCCTGTATTTTTACTTTTATTGGAGTATGCAGTTTTATAAAACCATAGTCATAATCTCTTAATGCATCTTCAGTTGTTGAATAATATTTTTCTTTACCATCACTTTTAATCCTTTCAGATGTCAGGTAATAAACACCTAGTACCATATCTTGCGAAGGAGTAGAAACTGGTTCTCCGTTTGCAGGTGAAAGTATATTATTTGATGCAAGCATTAAAATAATTGCCTCAGCCTTTGCTTCATTAGATAATGGAACATGAACAGCCATCTGATCACCATCAAAGTCTGCATTAAACGGAGGGCAAACAAGAGGATGAATTTGAATTGCTTTCCCTTCAACAAGAATTGGCATAAAAGCCTGGATCCCAAGTCTATGAAGCGTAGGAGCTCTATTTAAAAGTACAGGGTGATTTTTAATTACTGCTTCCAGAATATCCCATACTTTTTCATCTCCTCTTTCAACCATTATTTTTGCACTCTTTATATTTGTAGCAAAACCTGCATCAACAAGTTTCTTCATAACAAATGGTTTAAACAATTCAAGTGCAATTTGCTTAGGAAGTCCACACTGATCAAGTCTTAAATTTGGATTTACAACAATTACAGAACGCCCTGAATAGTCAACCCTTTTCCCAAGAAGATTTTGTCTGAATCTTCCTTGTTTTCCTTTAAGCATATCACTTAAAGATTTAAGTGGCCTGTTACCTGCACCAAGTACTGCTCTTCCTCTTCGACCATTATCAAACAATGCATCTACAGCTTCCTGCAACATACGTTTTTCGTTGTTAATAATTATTTCAGGTGCATCAAGTTCCAATAATTTTTTTAACCTGTTATTCCTGTTAATTACCCTCCTGTATAAATCATTTAAATCTGAAGTAGCAAATCTTCCACCATCAAGCTGAACCATTGGACGAAGATCTGGTGGTATAACTGGTAAAACATCAAGAATCATATATTCAGGTTTATTATTTGTATTAACAAAAGAAGAAAGTATCTTTAATGTTTTAATAGCCTTACTTCTTTTTTGTCCTTTGGAAGTTTCGATAGTGAACTTTAGTTCTTCGACTTCTTTTTCACAATCTATATTCTTAAGAAGCTCTTTTATTGCTTCAGCACCCATTCCGCCTTTAAAATAAGCACCATAAATTTCTCTTAATTTCTTAAAAAGATTTTCATCAGAAATTAACATTTTTTCTTCAAGATTATGAAATAATGCTTGTGCTTTTTTAACAAGTTCTATTTGTTCCTGATAAATTTCTTCTTCTTCTTCAAGAAGTTTTTCATTTTCTTTTATTATTTTAGCAATTTTTGCTTCAATATCTTTTTCTGATTCAATTTCACTGTCATCAAAAGCTTCAAGCTCTGTAAGAGGTTCGCCTTCTTTGTATCTTTTAAGGAAATCTTCATTTGTTGTTTTTATTTCCTTTATTCTTTCATCATGCAGCTCTTCCATTTGAGCAAGATAATCTTCATATAATGTCCTTATTTTATCTTTTTCAGCATTAATTTTATCTTTATTAATGGAAATAATAATATACGAATCAAAGTAAAGAACTTTTTCAAGATCCTTTGGGGTAAGCCCTAATATATATCCAAGTCTTGAAGGAACTCCTTTAAAAAACCAGATATGTGAAACCGGCGAAGCAAGCTCAATATGCCCCATTCTTTCTCTTCGCACACTTGAACGTGTTACTTCTACCCCACATCTTTCACAAATAATTCCTTTAAATCTAACTCTTTTATATTTTCCGCAATAACATTCCCAGTCTTTTGTAGGACCAAAAATTCTTTCACAAAATAATCCGTCTTTCTCAGGTTTTAACGTTCTATAATTAATGGTTTCAGGTTTTTTTACTTCTCCATTTGACCATGAACGTATTTTTTCAGGTGATGCCAGTCCAATTCTTAAAGCATCAAAATTATTTACATCTATACTTATAGACATTTATAAGTTCCCCCTGTCCGAGTGAATTAAAAAAATTTTATATAATATTTTTTTAAAATAATTTATTCTTCAAGATCATGAAAATCATCTTCTTCAAAGTCTTCAAATAATTCTTCCTTTTTCTTCTTTGGTTCAGAATCATTTGTAAATACCAGATTTTCGTCATGCTGGAGATCTATTCCAAGTTCTTTTACGGTTTTCATAATCTCATCTTCATGACCCATTATTTCAACTTCTTTTCCCTCTTCAGATAAAACTTCAACATCGAGCGACAAACTTTGCATTTCCTTTACAAGGACTTTAAATGATTCAGGAATTCCTGGTTTTTCAATATTTTCACCTTTTACAATTGATTCATAAGTTTTAACCCTCCCAAAAACATCATCTGATTTAATTGTGAGCATTTCCTGTAAAATATGAGAAGCGCCATACGCTTCAAGAGCCCATACTTCCATTTCTCCAAATCTTTGTCCTCCAAATTGTGCTTTTCCTCCAAGAGGCTGCTGAGTAACAAGAGAATAAGGGCCAGTTGAACGTGCATGAATTTTATCATCAACCAGGTGGTGAAGTTTTAATATATAAATATATCCAACTGTAATATCTCCAGCTATTTTTTCTCCACTTTTACCATCATAAAGAGCAACTTTTCCTGTTTGAGGAAGTTTTGCTTTTTTTAATACTTCTTTAATCTGGTCTTCTTTCGCACTATCAAAAATTGGAGTGGAGCAGTAAATTTTTCCATCTTCCTGTCTTATATTCTTAAAATCCGGATTATCAGGCTCATCCCATCCTTTATATGCAGCCCAACCAAGATGAGTTTCCAGTATTTGTCCAACATTCATTCGGGAAGGTACACCCATAGGGTTTAATACTATATCAACCGGGGTTCCATCTTCCATATAAGGCATATCTTCTTCTGGTAAAATTACTGAAATAACACCTTTATTTCCATGTCTTCCAGCAAGTTTATCTCCTACGGAAATCTTTCTTTTTTTTGCAATAAAAACTCTTACAAGTTCATTAACTCCCGGTGGGAGTTCATTACCTTTCTTCTTGGAAGAAATCTGTATATCTATAACCTTGCCGCTTTCTCCATGAGGAACTTTAAGAGAGCTATCTCTTACTTCTCTAGCTTTTTCACCAAATATTGCTCTTAATAGTTTTTCCTCTGCTGTAAGTTCTGTTTCACCTTTAGGTGTAATTTTACCAACCAGAATATCTCCTGGTTTTACTTCTGCACCAAGTCTTATTATTCCTCTTTCATCAAGATTTTTTAAAAGTTCCTCACTTACATTAGGTATATCTCTTGTAATTTCTTCAGGACCAAGTTTAGTGCTTCTTGCTTCAATTTCATGTTTTGAAATATGTATGGATGATAATATATCTTCTTTCACAAGCCTTTCAGAAATAACAATAGCATCTTCATAGTTATATCCTTCCCATGGCATAAATGCTACAAGAAGATTTCTACCAAGAGCCAACTCCCCTGAGTCAGTGGCTGGTCCATCTGCAATTACATCTCCTTTTTTAACTATCTGACCTTCACTAACTATTGGCCTCTGATTTATACAAGTACCCTGGTTTGATCTTTTAAATTTATATAGCTTATATTCATCTCTTGCAATGGCTTTGCCTGTTTCTTCATCTTTATATTCTATTAAAATATGGTCTCCAGTTACTTCCATAACCTTACCATCATGTTTTGCACAAATAATTTGACCGCTATCATGAGCTAATTTCTTCTCCATCCCTGTTCCAACGAGAGGAGGTTCCGGATCTATTAATGGAACAGCTTGCCTCTGCATGTTTGATCCCATTAATGCACGGTTTGCATCATCATGCTCAAGAAATGGGATAAGAGACGCTGCTGCACTAAAAAGTTGCTTAGGTGATACATCCATATAATCCACTTGAGAAGGGTCTACAGATACAATCTCTCCACCCAGTCTTGCAAGAACTTTATCTTCTTTAAATTTTCCGTCTTTTGTAAGTTCAGCAGTTGCCTGCGCAATGGTATACTTTTCTTCATCATCTGCAGTTAAATATTCAAACTCATTCGTTACTTTACCATTAAGAACTTTTCTATAAGGAGTTTCTATAAAACCAAAATCATTTAATCTGGCGTATGTAGCAAGTGAACCTATAAGTCCGATATTTGGACCTTCAGGAGTTTCGATAGGGCACATTCTTCCATAATGAGAAGAATGAACATCTCTAACTTCAAAACCAGCTCTTTCTCTTGAAAGTCCACCAGGACCTAATGCACTTAATCTCCTTTTATGAGTTATTTCTGCAAGCGGATTCGTCTGATCTAAAAATTGTGAAAGTTGTCCACTTCCAAAAAACTCTTTTAATGCTGCTACAAGAGGCCTTATATTGATAAGTGTTTTTGGCGTAATTGTTTCAACATCCTGAGTTGTCATTCTTTCTTTAACAACTCTTTCCATTCTTGAAAGCCCTATTCTTACCTGATTTTGAATAAGTTCACCTATATTTCTTATTCTTCTATTTCCAAAATGATCAATATCATCAATTTCTCCTATTCCATCCATCAATTGCAAAAGATACTTAACAAAAAGAAAAATATCTTTGCTATGAAGAATATATTTATCCTCGCTGTTTATCTCCATTTTTTCATCAACAGTTCTTAAATATTCTTCAATATCAGGATCAAGTGGTGTTTCAATATCTAATTTTTTATTTAATTTATGTCTTCCAACCTTACCCAAATCATATCTTTTAGGATTAAAAAATAACTGATTAACAAGACTTTTCGCGCTGTCTCTTGTTGAGGGCTCACCTGGTTTCAATTTCTTGTAAAACTCGATCAAAGCACCTTCTTCTGTTTCAGTTATATCTTTATCAAGAGTATTTTTAATACAACCAGTCTTATCGAAAGGACCAAATAAATTTAACAAATCCTGATTGTTTCCAAATCCTGCAGATTTAAGAAAAATGGTTAATAAAAACTTTCTTTTTCTGTCTATTCTAACATAAGCAACATCCTTTTTATCTGTCTCAATCTCAATCCATGAACCCCTGGTTGGAATTAACTTGCCAAGATAAATTACTTTATCTTTTTTCTTGTCAATATCGCTGTCGTAATAAGCACCAGGTGATCTTACAAGCTGTGAAACAACAACTCTTTCGGTACCGTTTATAATAAAAGTCCCGGTTTCTGTCATCATTGGAAAATCACCTAAAAATACATCTTCCTGCTCGCTATATTCGCCTGTTTCTTTATTTACAAACCTTGCCTTAACCTTTAAAGGTGCAGAATAATCCATGTTTTCCATTTTACAAACATCAACCGGCGCATTAGGTTCTCCCCATGAACAACCTAAAAATTCAAGAGACATATTCCCTGTAAAATCTTCAATAGGAGAAATATCTCTTAAGGCGTCCTGAATACCCTCCTGTAAAAACCAATCAAATGACTTTTTTTGAATTTCAAGTAAATGGGGCATTTCAATAATTTCAGAAATCCTGCCGAAATCATATCTCTGGATTTTTTTATTTTTTTGCATTAATAATTCTCCCCTTTATTTAAATTGCAAAATAATAAACTTTATAAAAATTTTGATTTTAGTGAAAAAGGAAACTTACTAGCTCACTTTCTTAGAGGATAAAATAATGCCCTAAAAAGTTGCAAACTCTTAATATAGCAAACTTCTTATAAATGTCAATAGACAAGCTGCTATTTTTTTATTTTTATTGTCATGGGGATGTTGTCACGGGGACGTATAATTTGACAACAAATGAATTTGTCACGAGCATCAGGGACGTATAATTTGACAGTCAAAACTATATGTAAGTTGCCAACTAGAGGAATTTTCAATAGTGTGATTTTTTTCTTCTAAAAGTATGTCAAATTATACGTCCCCGTGACAAAATTAACTAAATTCTATTTAAGTTCTACTTCTGCTCCGTTTTCTTCAAGCTCTTTTTTAATTTTTTCAGCTTCTTCTTTTGAAATTTTTTCCTTAACTAAACTTGGAGCACCATCAACTAAATCTTTAGCTTCTTTAAGACCAAGTCCGGTAACTGCTCTTACAACCTTTATTACTTGTATTTTCTTTTCTCCTGCAGATTTAAGCATAACATCAAACTCAGTTTTTTCTTCTTCAACTACAGCAGGAGCAGCAGCTCCGCCGGAAACTCCAGCAGCAGGTGCAGCTACCATAGCTTGAGCACTAACTCCAAATTTTTCTTCCAAAGCCTTAACAAGCTCTGCTAATTGAAGTACTGTCATATTTTCAATTGCACTTATAATATCTTCTGTTTTTAATTCTTTTGTCATTTTTTTCCTTCCCTAATATTTTCTTGTTATTTTCTTAACTATTTAATTTGTTAACTTAAGAATTTAATTAAATTTTATCTTTAATTAATATTAAATTAATTTAATTAGCTTTTTCTTTTTGAATTGCACTTAAAGTCATCACTAATTTTTGCGGTAGATTATTAAGTACATTTACAAGCATACTTAAAGGACCGGCTATTGCACAAACAACTTGAGAAATAAGAATTTCTCTTGATGGTAGATTTGCAAGCATATTTATTTCATTAGCACTTACTAATTTCCCATCAATTATTCCAGCTTTAATTTTTAAAAGATCATATTCTTTTATTATATCTTTAAGAACTTTAGCTGTAGCAATTAAATCTTTATGACTTACAATTACACTCGTGGGTCCTTTAAAAACATTGCTAAGATCTAAATCTTTAAAGGATTCCGATGCTGCAATACTTGCAAGAGTGTTTTTTAATATCATTAAAGTTGCATCAACTTCATATAGTTTATCCCTTATAACTACTGACTGATCGGACTTTATATTGCTATGATCTGTAAAAAACAGGCCATTATTATTTAAAAACTCTTCCTTTATTGAATTGACCTTATTTAATTTTTCACTTTTTATCAATTTTAAAACCCCCGTCTTAAAATATTAATTTATTTCCTTTTTAAAAAACAAAATCGACCCATAAACTTAACAGGTCGATATCATCTTTTTTTTATCAACCTGGTCAGGAAATTAAGCTGTTAATACTAATTTTGCAGCACCTGACGTCTATGGTTTGCTTTTTATCTTTAAAATTAGCGTACCTTTTCTTTTAAGCTACTTCTCCCATTTCTGATTCAACAGATTTATTTAAATCTATCTTTAAACTTGGCCCCATTGTTGATGACATATAAATAGATTTAATATATTTACCTTTTGCTGTTGATGGTTTTGCTTTTATGATTGCATCAATTAAAGCTGAATAGTTTTCAGCAAGCTTATTGGCATCAAAACTTACTCTTCCAATAGATATGTGTATAACACCATATTTATCTGTTCTAAACTCTAGTCTTCCTTTTTTAATTTCCCTTACAGTTTTTTCTATTTCCATTGTTACAGTTCCTGATTTAGGGTTTGGCATTAATTTCCTTGGACCTAAAACTTTTCCAAGTTTACCAACACTTTTCATCATATCAGGAGTAGAAATACAAATATCAAAATCAAGCCAGCCGCCACTAACCTTCTCTACAAGATCATCTCCCCCAACATAATCTGCACCGGCATTTTTTGCTTCTGCTGCTTTTTCTCCCTGAGCAAAAACAAGTATTTTTGGAACTTTACCGCTTCCATTAGGAAGAACAATTGTTCCTCTTACTATTTGATCAGCTTTTTTGGGATCTACGCCTAAATTTATTGAAAGATCGACAGATTCATCAAATTTAGCAAAACTATGCTCTTTAATCCATTTTATAGCTGAAAACGGTGAAACAGGAACAGTCCTGCTTCTGTCCTTAGCTTTTTCAATATAATTCTTACCTCTTTTCACAATAACCTTCCTTTTAAAGTACTTAGTCCTATGATTCTATAATTTTACACTACTTTAATTCCCATACTTCGAGCAGTTCCTTCAATAATTTTTACTGCTGCTTCAACTGTACGTGCATTTAAATCTTTAAGCTTAAGTTTAGCTATTTCTTCAACTTGAGCTTTCGAAATTTCTCCAACCTTTGATCTGTTAGGTTCTTTTGAACCTTTTTCAATGTTTACTGCTTTTTTTAATAAAACAGCTGCAGGAGGAGTTTTTGTAACAAAACTAAATGTTCTGTCTGCGTATATAGTAATAATTACAGGTAATACCGTACCTGTCTGATTGGCAGTTTGTTCATTAAATTGCTTACAAAACTCCATAATATTGATTCCATGCTGACCAAGAGCAGGACCAATAGGAGGAGCAGGATTTGCCTGACCTGCTGTTACTTGTAACTTAACTATTGCTGTTATTTTTTTTGCCATTTTTTCCTCTTTATAACAAAATATAAACTTATAATATAATTTTAAAATAATTTATGTAACATCTTTAAATTTTAGAAACCTGGTCAAAATTAAGCTCAACTGGTGTTTGCCTTCCAAAAATTGATACCAGAACTCTCAATTTACCCTGATCTATATTTATTTCACTTATTGTTCCATCAAAATTAGCAAATGGACCACTAATAACTTTAATGGGCATCCCAATTTCAAAGTCAGTTTTAGCTTTTGGTTTTTCACCGACTTCTTTCTTCATAATCCTATTAACTTCATCTTCAGAAAGAGGTTGTGGGGAGTCTTCGCTTCCTACAAACCCGGTAACTCCAGGGGTATTTCTAACAACATACCATGAATCATCATCCAGAAGCATCTTAACTAAAAGATATCCTGGAAATACTTTTTTAGATGAAACATGTTTTTTACCACCATGTATTTCCATAACATCTTCTGTGGGTATATAAATATCAAATATTTTATCACTCATATTCATGGATTCTTTCCTATGCTCGAGATTTATTTTAACTTTGTTCTCATAACCGGCATAAGAATGAATCACATACCATCTTGGTCTCATAAAAATTTATACCTTCATTACTATCTTTACTAAATTTTAGCTAAATATGCAATAACTCTTACCCAAATAAAATCAAATACTCCAAGCAATATAGAAAAAATCGCAATCGTGACAAGTACTACAACTGTATATCTCCATAGCTCCTGTCTTGTTGGCCATGATACTTTTTTTAATTCATGTAGTACATCTCTGAAAAATTTTGCAATTTTTCCTGGAAGCTCTTTAAAAAATTTCTTCCAGTTTATTTTTTTCCTTGATGGAGGCGTGGGAGTTTTTCTCTCTTGAAGCATTTTCTCCATCATTACTTTTTGCTTAAATTTATTTGGAATTTTTTGCTTAGCCATTTTTTTTATTTTTTAACAAAATTATATAAATTGTAACAAAAACAACTTTTTATGGCAGGGCTGGAGGGATTCGGTCTTTCGTCTCGCTATCGCTCGCTGCAGAGCCGCGGACTCCTTCCGCTTCGCTTCAGTTAAGTCCTTTCGAATCCCTAAAATATGCCACTGGCATATTTTACAGCCATCTTTATAAGTTTACTTTTCAAATAACAAAAACAACTTTTTATGGCAGGGCTGGAGGGATTCGAACCCCCAACACTCGGTTTTGGAGACCGATGCTCTACCGATTGGAGCTACAGCCCTATCTGGTCTCCTTATGTACTGTATGCTTTTTACACCATTTACAATATTTTTTAATTTCCATTCTATCAGGATCATTTTTCTTATTTTTAACGCTTGTATAATTTCTTCTTTTACAATCAGTACAAGCAAGTATAATATTAACTCTCACTTTGACTCCATCTTAAATATTGATGCCATAAATAAAGACAAGTTAATAAATTAACATTTACAATTATTTATGTCAACTTATAATTTATTTATTTTTTTATTTTACCATTTACCTTTTCTAATCCCTATCCTGTATTTTAACTTAACACATCAATCTATTATCTTAGCTATACTTCCCGCACCTATGGTTCTTCCGCCTTCACGGATAGCAAATCTGAGTCCCTCTTCCATT
>JAMCSM010000107.1:0-483 GCA_023380915.1 Actinomycetota bacterium
AATGGGGCTTCCTGTAATTATTGCTAAAGATACTCCAATAGCAGATACAGTTAAAGAATGTGGCTGCGGTGTTGAATTTGATAGCCAAAAACCTCTGGACCTTTTAGAAAGTATCATTTATGTATTAAATAACAAGGATAAATTTGTAAATGAAGATATTGAAAAAAATAAAGATCTATTTTCTTATAACAGCACATTTGATGAAATGATAAAGATTATGAAATCTTATATTGATTGATTTTGTATTATATTTTATGATTTTCTAATTTAATAAAATAAAAAATAATCATCATGCTTTATAATCTTAAAAAATCATTTTTTGCATTGTTCAATGCACCTAAACTTTTTTCAGGAGACATCGTAAGATTTGAAAAATTATTTCAAAGAGATAAAGACCCCTGGAATTTTTCCACTTCTAAATATGAAAAAAATCGGTTCAATACAATTTTGGAATTTGTTAAGATGATAAAACCCCAAAGTATT
>JAMCSM010000107.1:572-15760 GCA_023380915.1 Actinomycetota bacterium
CAGGAGATATCGTAAGATTTGAAAAATTATTTCAAAGAGATAAAGACCCCTGGAATTTTTCCACTTCTAAATATGAAAAAAATCGGTTCAATACAATTTTGGAATTTGTTAAGATGATAAAACCCCAAAGTATTTTAGAACTGGGTTGTGCTGAAGGACACCTGACAAAACAACTTTTTTCTATCTGCTCAGATCTTACTGCTGTTGAAATAAGCGAAACTGCTATTCAGAGAGCGGAACAAATGGTACCTGGACCTAAATTCGTATCAGGAGATTTAACTAAAATTAAGTTTACTAAAAAATTTTCTGTTATCCTGGCAGCTGAAGTTTTATATTATCTTAAAGAGGAAGAAATCATAAGATTTATTGAAAATTGCCAGACCGACTATTTACTTATATCAGGTTTTTTTAATCAATATAATCTACTCAGAAAATATGATTTTAAAAAAGTTAAAAACAAGTGGATTTTTCGCTTTGAATTCAGTTTTCCTTTTCTAAAAATTACTGACATTTATCTTTGGAAGAAAAACTGATTTAGTTTTATTTTTTGTCTGCTTTTATTAAGCCAAATCTACCATCTATTTTTAAAATAGTAATGATTATTGTTATCATTACTATTCCCGATGCAAGGCTTGCAAAAACATCACTTGGCCAATGAACACCTAAATAAATTCTTGAAAAACTAATTAAAATTACCAGGGCACATCCCACAAAAATTGACAATATCTTTACAATTTTGCTCTTTGCAAAATCAAAAACAAAATAAAATATTAAGCCATAAAAAGCTATTGAAATAAAGCTGTGACCACTTGGAAAACTAAAGTCTTTTTCTAAAAATAGAAGATATCTAAGTGGAGGACCCTGCCTTTTTATTATATTTTTTGTAATATAAACAAACGTTTCACCTAATATTGTCGAAATAGAAACTGCAATTATTTGCTTCCATTTGCTAAGAATTGCCAGAACAGTTATTATAATAATTGAAAATATTAAAATAGTTTGCCAGTCTCCAAGGTGAGTTATGCTTAGCATAAATATATTCAAAAATGGATTTCTTATATTCTGGACCCTGTCAAGCATATTTAGATCTAAAACTGCAAGTGTTTCATTATCAAACAAATCTTCTATAAAGTTGAAGAAAACATAAGTAAAAAAAGATACCAATACAACTCCTGCAGTTAAATAAAGGCCATTTTTAGAATTAATATTGAATCTATTTTTTATAAAATTTACAAATTTTGACTGGTTTTTATTCATATAATATTTACCATAAGATTCTAAGGGAATAAAATAATTTATTAAAGTAGTAAAATAGAATAATGTTTTTTATAAAAAAACTTATCAAAAAATCTAAGCTAACCTCTTCCCTTTCGGAAATTATCCCAGATAATCTTTTCTACCAATTTTCCAGGTATAGACCAGGTAGTATCATTTGGGTTAACAATAATTTTTGTCGGCCAGTAAAACCAGAAAACTCCTTCAAACCAAACCTTATTATTAAAAACATCAAATAATGCCTGAGTAGCATTAGCTTGTTCAGGTTGATCTGGTTTAGTATTTATTGAGTTACCTCCATAAGGAATTGTAGAGCTATAATTCCAGGGCTCAATGTTGGCACCTACAACACTTCGATAACCAATTTCTAAAAAAATAATCTTTTTTTGAAATTTGTTACTTATGGTTTCTAGCTCCTGGACTACATTGCCCTGGCGGTTATTTTCCCAGCTATTTTTAAGTTCATCCAAAGTCGGATCCTGCTTTTGCGTAAGGTCGAAATATGCTGCTATTCCAATATAGTCCAGATCCCTCATCCAATCCATTTTAAGGATATTCTGAAATTGCGAATCCTGATACCAGCGATTCATTTTCGCTGTCACAACACCCTTATAGACATCACGGACTGCTTTCACAACTATTCTCCATTCATCATTTTTGCCCCAAACTGAGGACAATTCATTAGCAATGGAAAAAAGATCAACGTTTTCACTATCAGCAATTTTTGCATAATGCAGGATTGCTTCCTCATAAGAATTGAACCAATCCTTCTCACTGGAAGGTTTTATAACACCTGCCCAAATCTTATCGTTATCAACTATAAGATGAGGCATCAATGAGACTTTTTTACCACTTTTATGTATTTGTTTTATCAATGCAATTAAAGACGCATCCTGTGATTCATCAATTGTCACTTCATTAGAATCAATCTTTGACTGGTAAATAAAAAAGCGAAGCTGTACCCAATTTATTTCCTTTATATTAAGAAGAGTTTCTAAAGACTTAGAAGCTTCCATATCGGAATATGAAACTGGAAAAGGATAGAAGTCTATGCCTCTAAAATTCAGAAGACTTGATCCACTGGAAGTTAAAGTACTTTGCGTGCTCTCAGGTGAAGTGGTTGTTGGGGGCTGACTTTCAATGCTATTTGTTTTTATTGTTTCTGAAATTGATGTGGAAGCATCATTAGTTTTACAACTAATAAATGTTAGAGCAATAATTAAAGAAATTACAATAAGACTAAAAAACCATTTTTTATTTCTCATTTTTTCTCCCCTGCGGCAACTGAAAAATCTCCATTGTGTAAAGTTTTAGTATTAGCCCACGATCTTACAGTCAGACTTGTCAATCCCACCCAGAGCCAGTGAAATTCAAAGAACCAGTAAAAAAAACAAAAAAGTAAAATTTTTTTTCTTTCATACCTTCTAGATTTTAGTAAAATAAAGATTAGCAGAATGAGAAAAATTAAAGCCAAACCGACCCATAAAAAAATTTCCGGACTCCATATCGATACCTGCCCAGTAAAAAAGTAAAACAGGTATAGAAAAGTAGATATCCACCATGCAGCTATTGAAAGGGGTGAAAGACGGTAAATATAATCTATAAAATTTCCATAATTGGCTAGATTTTCCCAGAATAGCTGCAAATAACCTTTTACCCATCGCCTTCTTTGGCGGATCATATCTGACCATGTCACGGGTTTTTCATCATATGTTTTTAGATTATCAGCATAACAGAATTTTTTCTTTTTTAGTGAATAACGAATTGAAAGTTCAAAATCTTCAATTAGTGAATTATTCCAGCCACCCATTTCCAAAAGGTCTTTTTTCCTTAAAATAGCTCCTGTTCCTGCCATAAAACAATTAAGTCCTAGGACTTGCCTACCAAAACATGAGATTTCATTAAAAATATTACATTCCAATCCTATTATTAAAGATAACCATGAAGCATTGGGGTTGCTGGCCGATACTTCTGATTGTATACCAGCTACTGCCGGATCCTCAAAATAAACAATAGATTTTTTCAAAAAATCTGGATCCTTAATACGGTTGTCAGCATCAAATTGAGCTACAATCTCTCCTTCTGCTACCTGCAGCCCTCTATTTAAAGCCAATGCTTTTCCAGCACCTTCTGTAGTGTATTCTATTACCTTTATCTTTTTATTTCCAATTTCTCTTGCCCTCCGGGCGGTAGCATCAGTGCAATTATGGGCAATTACCAGTACTTCAAAGTTAATATAACTTTGAGAAATCAGATCCAAAAGAATATTTTTTATAACACTTTCTTCATTGTAGGCAGGAATAATAATAGAAATCATTTTATCGCAAGAATCAAATTTTAAATTTGGTTTTGGTTTATAAAAAATTCCCGAAATTCCCATAAAGAGCCATATAAACATAGGGAGATAAATCAATAAAATGCAAAGACCTAGAAGATATGGAAACTGTACATTAAGTATGGGAAAATGAAAAAATGAAGCGTAAAACGCATGTTTTGTAACGATTTGATAAATAGTAGCAAATAAGATAAAAATAACAAATAATCCAACTGTTAAAACGAAAGTTAAATAAAAGATATCTTTAATCTTTGCAATACCTAATTTTTTCCTGATCAATTTAAACCACTTCTTTTTATAAAATAAATGATTAAAAACTTAAAAACTGTATCTCACCAAAAAAAGCATCATCAATATTAACCTTTCCGGTTCCCTGCAGAGCAATTACAGGATCGCCCAAGATTACATCATCCGGAGCTTTTGCTATTAAATTATATTTCATCCATCTACCATAACTTGTGCCGATTATCCAGGGCCCATAACAAGCATATGAAGGATAGATTCTTTTTCCCTTTTTTTTGTTTTTAAAATCGTCATTTCGAAAAAATTGCTGAATGAGCCTTACGCCGTTTCCATCATTAACACTGTAGTTTATCCAAAAGGAAAGGAGGTAATATCTTCCAGATATTACTCTTGGTTTAAACTTTATAAAAGGTACAGCCAATGCTCCGTCATCAAGCCTGTCTTTTCCTATGATTTTAAAACTCCATTTTCCGCTTCTTGATAAAGTATTATCGCACAAAAATTCAGGTTTGCCTGCAAATATTTCATTACCCCAGGGTAAGGGGCGAAAACCATATTTGTCTGAAAAATAATCTTTTAAATAATAAATTTTTTCAAAGCTTACATTAGCATTGGAAAACTCTGTTGGATGGTTTTCAAGAATTACAAACGGTGCATTAATTTCTATAGGTTGCAGTAGAATTGGTTGAAGAGTATCAGCAGTGGTTTGGTTAAAATAACTATGATGAATAGGTAACCCCTCAATATTATCTTTAAAATTACTGATAGTTTTGGTATTAAGGTTATTCTTTTTAACATTAAGGGTATCAACATTAATATCAATATCATGATTTTTGGTTGAGTAACTTTCTAGTGCTCGTGCATAATGTACCCCATTAGTTTTTAAATGCAAACCAGGTATAGGTTTATTGGTGTGCACAAAAACAGGTATTAGGCTAAGGCCCAGTATAAGGGAAAATCCTGATACTATAAGGATCCTTTTTACTCTGTTCCAATTCTTATATTTAATTTTCATATATATCAACTACATTTCTTTAACTAATATTTACTAATTTTAAAAGTCAAAATTTTTCAAATTGGATTATCCCTTGAAATTATATTATCATTTGAATCCCTAAAATAGATTTTAGCCCCGCTTATGCCAATAAATTTCAAATCTTTGTCTAATGGGATTTTCTTATTGGTGTCATCTGCTAAATTTATTAAATAATTACCGTAAACAAGATAAACTCCTATCTTGTCAGCATATATTTCTTCATAAAGCGGGTCATTCAAGCTTATTATTTTTTCAATCTTTTCATTTTTCAAAACATATGCTGTGCTTTTTTTATCCAGTGATTGAACGTATATATTATCGTTCGAATCACAGCCAAGCAATCGTATTTTTTTCTTATTAAAGCCTTCTATGGGTTGAGGATAGCAAAAAAGATTATTGTTGTAATCTTCATAATATAGAGTAAAAGTATTGTTTAATAAAACCATATTATTTATTGTATTTTTTAGGTTTATTGTTTTCACTCTTTTCATAATATTAAGGTAATACAAGGTATTAATTAAGCTGCTGCCATTACTGCCTTCGATGTTAAAAAAAATAAGATTTGTCAAAGATGAATAATCGATATGTTTTATAGTTGTACCTGCGGTTATATTTATTGTTTTTTGTAAGGTTTCTATATTATTTACAATATCATACGATTTTACATTTAAAGAAGCCCCTTTTAAAGTAAAATAAATAATGATATCTCGGTCATTCATCAGTTTAAAATTGGTAACAGTGCCATTGTCTGAGACCTTATTGATTAAGGAATCAGTGGAAATGTCTTTTATGTTAATCTCATTTCTATAAAGATATGTGCAGTATTTTCCGTCATAAGAAAATTAAATATAAGAATGATATATTTATTGCATCGTAAGGTACGTTTGTGAGTTTACCCCCTGACATATTTTTTGTATCTGCGGAATTTACACTTGATGCAGTCGCGTTGCTTGATTCAGTCACACTTTTTATATTTGCAACATCATCTGCATGCATAACAATAGAATTATTTATAATAAAGATAACTGAAAAAGAAATAATAGCAGCAAAAATTGCATATATTCCTGTTAATAATACTATTTTTTTAAATTGTTTTTGTGATTTAATTATTTTTCTATCCGTCTTCATACAGTAAACCCATATAGCTTTATGGCATGACTAAAAAAGCACTTGGTATTGAGCGCTCCCCTGTTATATCACATGGTCTATTGATAGTTTTGCCCTGATAATTCAAAGTCGCTGATGAACCGCCGTCAAGATTTGCGGCATTATAAGCTCCATACTTTAGAAAAATATCCTGGACATCCATATAATTTGCGCCGTAGCTGTATAACTGACGGCCATCGATTACCAGCAGTAGAATTGTACCGTCTTTTTTTTGCGCTATTGCACTTCGCGGCGCAAGATAAGTGCCTCCCTTTTTCACAAGTGGCTTTCCATTTAATATAAGTGCCGGTCCAAAAGAAATAGCACATCTTAAATTACTATTATTTATCTGGTCAAGATCCATTGAGTTACTGATAACAAGGATATTATCATTGCTAAAGCCTATTACGCTGAATGTCTTAAGTCCGTTTTGTATAAATTTGATTTTTCCGTTTTCAATAACAATTCCATCAGGTTTTGCACCCGTACCTGTTAAATTGTCATCTAAAAAGCCTCCTGCATTTATACCGCCAATAGCCTTATATATATTCACTATTTCACTAAGGGGGGCGCCAACCTGCCCAAGTTTGGGTGCCAGTCCGAGGGTAACCTTTGATGGGTCGCTAACCTCCATAAGCTTGCCCTTAAAATTAGTACCGGTTATGTCAATAATATTTATTCCAGTTATATCTTTAACTTGCATCTCTTTGCTGTTTTGAGATTCCAGGACTTGATTAGTACTATCAGACTGAACAGTATTGTCTTTTTGTACTTTTATATTACTTAAATTTTCTTTATCATCCCTTACAACTGAATTGGTTTTAGCTAAAATATTGTTTATATCACCTTTGCTCAGAAACCATGTTGCAAAATATTTATTACTCTTTGTAGCCATTGACATTGCCACAATATCATATTTTAGTTTTACAAAAGGCCCGTGATAAATGAATATAATTGCAAAAAAAGATAGAAACACAAGCATGCAAATCATGAAATGAAGAAAATAAAAAGTTATGGAATTTGGTTTGGTCTTATGTTTCAAAGTTTATATTCTCCCAACGAATTTTCATTTACTGAAAATTCAATATATTAGCATATAAAGATGAATTTTTTATGAAGATTCTCCATTAACTTCTCGTACATAATCTTGATTATTTAGCCTATAACTTTTTATTTGCAAGCGTGATGAGTCAGAAGCTGCCCTATAAATATTGCAACTTTAAAAATATATTAAATGCCGGGCGTACCACTGGGAGCAGTAAGTGTAACGGTTGCATTTTTGCTATCATAACCATTTGAAGCTATTGCTCCTAAACTATAAGATTGGCCCATACGGAGATTTACCTGCGCTATAGTAGCCCCCCAGACTCCGTGACTATCATCTTTACTGAATACAACAGTTGGAGTGGGATCGCCAGTTACAATAGCTCTGACCCTAAAATAATAAATATTACCATTTGGTACATAAATTGGCCCTTCTTCTATCTGAAGGTCTATAGTAACAGAATGATCAATTGTGGTTACTGCAGTAGCAGATATTTCACTATTTGAAGTGTATGAAGTATTTAAAGTGCCACTTGAATATTGTACAGAAAACTTGACCGTATTTGAGCTTGATATAATATTGTTATTTGCATCAACAAGAGTTGCTGCAATTGAATAATCTGCTGCGTTGCCTGGATTCCAATCATACACATATGGCGGTGCACTTATAGTCTTTATTATCTGCCCATCACTTAAAATGATATTTAATTTATAACCAGTGCTTGAAATATCTTCTTTTAAGTCAACCTTGATGGGGACAGTCTCGGTTCCATTTGCAAAAATAAAAGCCTGTCCATTTTCAGGAGATGAAATCAGCATTGGATATTGCTGGATCTGGGAGGTCTGCTGGGTAGAGTTTTGTGTTTGGCTTGTAGAAGCTTGACCGGAAAAGAATGGAAATGTAAATTTAGCACTAAATCTTAATACAATTATTACTGCAATAACAATTATTACTGCAAATATTATAAATGGGAATCTATCAGCAAGACTTGTGTATTTTTTATAATTTTTATTCATTTTACCTCTGTTGTCCTAAGATTTTTAGTTTATAGTAAATCTAATGTAAATATTCTATCACTTTTTAAGCTAATCAATTAGTTCTTGAGATGATTTATGAAAATTTAATTAAAGTATTTTAATTAAAAACTGACATTTATTTAAAATTGAATTTATATTTATCATAAAATCAGTATAATTTATGAGAAACAATTATTTTAAATCATTAAAAATAATATTTGAAAGAAAACAAGCTTAATTTTTTGGACATTCCATGGAAAAGACTACAAATGCACAGAGGCGCTGGTAGCAAGGATTATAATATAGGGATTTTTTAAAAATAAAAAAGGAGAATATAAAATTAAGAAAACAATAAAAATTATAATTATTTTAATGATTGCAATTTTTATTTTTGTTTTTACAGGTTGTTCCGGAGGAGTTGCCCAATTTACGGAAGCTGCAACGACTACTGCCACTTATTCAGCTCAAACTACTCAGGAAGTTCCAACAGAAACAGAGCCGTCTGTCACGACCACAACCGCTATAACGAGTAATGCAACAACTATGCAGGAAACTGGTACAGTTACAGACATTGACGGTAATGTTTATCATACAATAAAAATTGGTAATCAGGTATGGATGGTTGAAAGTCTTAAAGTAACCCATTACAGTAATGGTGATCCGATACCCAATGTTACAGATGGCACACAATGGAGTATTATCCCAACCGGGGCATATTGTAATTATGGTAATGATGCAAATAATGTAACCACTTATGGCTGTCTTTATAACTGGTATGCTGTAAACGACAACCGCAATATTTGTCCCGCAGGCTGGCATGTACCTACCGATGAAGAGTTTAAGATACTTGAAACATATCTTGGCGGAAACAGCATTGCCGGCGGCAAAATAAAAGAAACAGGAACAACTCATTGGATTAGCCCCAACACCGGCGCTAATAATGAAAGTGGCTTTACTGCGCTGCCTGCCGGTTGCCGTTTAAGTGATGGAAATTTTTTAAACATAAACAAAGATGTACACTTTTGGACTTCCACGGAACGTAACAGTTCCGGTGCGTGGACCAGGTACTTAAGCGACAATTCAGCAGAAACCTTCCACCACTATGGTAACAAGCACTATGGTTTCTGTGTGCGATGCGTGAAGGATTGAACTGAATATTTCAGTTCTGGCTCATATAAAATTAATAATGAAATAAAGTTTTGAAAGGAAAAATTGATAGGTATAATTCAACCAATAGTTTATGGAGTAGTTCAGGGTATTACAGAGTTTTTACCCATATCAAGTACAGCCCATCTTATATTAATCCCATGGTTCTTTGGCTGGAAAGACCCCGGAAATGTTTTTGATGTAGCTCTGCATATCGGGACTGCTGCTGCTGTAATCCTATATTTTGTAAAAGATTGGATCAGATTAATTCACGCCGGATTTACCAGGCCTAAATCTGATGATGGAAAACTCTTCTGGTTTTTGGTTATAGCAACTATTCCCGGAGGAATTGCAGGGATATTTCTGGATAAATATATGCAATATTTTCGAAATCCTGCTCTTATAGGAATTGTTTTAATAGTTTTAGGAATTGTTTTGTATCTGGCAGATAAAATGGGACAGAATAATACTGAATTAAAAAAAATTGGACTTTTCAGAAGTTTGGGTATTGGCATTTCACAAATTCTTGCAATTATTCCCGGCATATCCCGTTCAGGAATTACAATAACAACCGGACGATTTTTAGGTGTGAAAAAAGAAAGCATTGTAAAATTTACTTTTTTGCTGTCTGCGCCAATAATACTTGCAGATGGCCTTTATCATGCCAAGGATTTAAAAAATGTTCCAATTGACAGAATACCATTTATTATTGCTGTTTTTACATCTGCTATTGTTGGAGCTCTGAGCATTAAATTCCTGTTGAGCTACATTAGAAAGTGGGGCTTTGGGATATTTGCAGTTTACAGGTTTGTATTTGGAACTTTTGTTATTGTGCTATATTTTATAAGAATACATTTCTTGAAGTAAATATTAATACACAGAATTTATTAAAAAATTAATTAAAAAATTAATTGACAAAATTAAAGAGAATGCAACAAGCCCAACTATTTACAGACTCACATAAAAATATTTTCAAAGTTGATACGACGGTACGACATTACTGCAGCTCTAATAATTATTAAATGTATTGGTAATATGGCTTACCATAGTTTAATTTGCTGTGTATCCATCCTCTTACCGGCGGGTATGTAACATTTTTTTCACTTGAAAAATTCGATATATAGTTGTTATCATCTATTGGAAGGGAGTCTTCGGCATTAATTCCTACATTTTGTTGAACAAAATATATTCTTTTATTATTTCTGTCTATCCAAATAACTATGGCTACATGACCATGTGAAAGTCCTTTACCTTCACCTGCATCAAAAACAAGAATGTCTCCCCATCTTGGAGTCCGGGTATTCCCATTTTCAAAAGTTTCAAAATCTGAAATGCGCTGTACTGCGTTGAACATTTGATAAGCACTGCTTACTCCTGGCAATAAACCAAAATTAAATTGAGAATAAAATCTCCTGACCATTTCTACACATTGCCACTTAAGGCCATATGCACTTCGGCCATTCACGTAGTTCCATGACTCTGTATTATAATAAATATCTACACCACACCATTCTTTTCCAGGTAAAAGTACGTCTCCCCATCTAAATTTGATGTTTGTCGCAGAACTTTCATTGGTTTCTTTAGTTATTGCTTCTGGCGTTTTATAAATACTTTTTTTATATGTTTCATCTGATTGAGTAATTTCTGCAGTAATTACATTTATTGTTGATACTGCAGTTGCAGCAGCTGCTGAAGTCCCACCGGTAATAACTTTAGTCCTTTGATTTTCTTTGTTTATAGATGGATTTACACATAGGGCCTGGATGCTTGAAAATAAAATAATAATTAAAGTTATAATAATTATATATATCTTTTTATTTTTCTTTTTTCTTTTTGAAATATTCATGAGATATTTCCAGTACTAAAAACTGATTTTGTATACATCTGCATATATTTTACTACTTTGATTTTAAAGTATATATCTTGTAAAAGCTCAATAGTTTAATAGCGGTAATTATCAAGATTTTTAATTGGCATTTTTAAGTTATTTGAAGGAAAAGGTATAATAATCTAATAAAGTCATAACTTAACAAAAAATGAAAAAAGAAATAATACAAAAAAATAAAGAAAATAGAGAAAAGCTAAGAAAAGTTAGGAATTCTATTGCTGCTATAATAATAATTATTTTTTCCTCAACCACTTTTGTTTATTGTCAAAAAGCAGCACCCGGGTTTTTGGAAAAAAATACTCCAAAAATACAAATTCAAATAAATCATGAAACTTTTCCTGCATTTACAAAGATAACTCACAAAAATGATTTGCCGACAACAAAAGAGATTCCAATTGTTAAACAAGGGTCTCAAATATTAACCGGCTATAAAGATGAAATTACTCCTCAAATTGGAAAATTTATATCCGATGATAGAATTTTGATTTTGGCACCGCATCCCGATGATGAAGCAATTGGCACAGCAGGAGCTATACAGGAAGCATTAAAAGTTGGTGCTGCCGTTAACATGGTATGCCTGACCAATGGAGATTTTGATCAATCTTCAATGAGTAATTTTAAAAAAAAATTTCCTGGTGTCCCAGGCCAGTTTTTACTTTTAGGTGAAAATAGAATGAAAGAATCCATTAAAGGTATGGAAATACTGGGCTTAAAAGATAATAATTTGAAATTTTTAGGTTATCCTGATTTTGGGACTCTAAATATTTTTTTATGGCACTGGGGAACCACGGTACCTTATAAAAGCCTCCTGACCCGTACTTTAAAAGTCCCTTATCCCGAATGTTATTCACCCGGTTCGGAATACAGAGGAGAAAATATCCTTAACGATTTAACCAGTATTATAAAAGAATTCCAGCCGACCAAAATTTTTGTATCAAGCCCGGTAGATTTGAATAGAGATCATAGGGCGCTTTATCTTTTCCTCAGGGTGTCATTATGGGATCTCGAAGGAAAAATTAAAGATCCTGAAGTTTTTACTTATCTTATTCACAGCAAAAATTGGCCGGTTCTGCAAGGTTATCACCCTGAAAAATTGTTAATACCTCCAAACCAATCTTCAACCAGTGAAATTGTCTGGTCAAGCTTAAATTTGACCAGCGATGAAACTAAAAAGAAATATGAAAGCATAATTTGTTATAAAAGCCAGCTTGGATTTGGCCCTCCGTATTTAGTATCCTTTGTTGGGAAAAACGAGCTTTTTGCAGATTTTAATAGTATAAATTTAAAAAATAACAGCCAAAATCAAATTATCTGGCAGATTGTCAGCGACGACGAATTATTCTATTCAATAAGTAATGGCTTTTTATCTATTAAAATAATACCAAAACAAAAAACAGATAAGAATTTTATTATGTCAATTTATTTATTGGGTTATAGCACTAAAACAGAATTTGCTGAAATGCCTAAAATTCATTTAAGGATTAGTTCAGAGGGAATAAAAATTTTCAATAAAAATCAGGAAATTCATACAAGCGAAGTCATGCCTGGTTATGACGGAGATTCTTTAATTATAAAAATTCCGCTTACTCTTTTGAAAAATCCAAAATATATATTAAGTGACATTGAAACAAAAACAAAATATTTATCAAATAATGCCTCCGGATGGAGGGTTTTGAATATTGATTGACGATATTTATGGAAATTTCATATTATTTTCATTTTATTAAATTATTATTAATATTTTATTAATAGACAGCTCATTTAAACTTTAAATATTTTAGAGGTTATATAAATTTTGAAATCTAAATCCAGATTAGTTTCTATAATTTTTTATTTAGTGCATTTTTTAATTTGTGTACTGGTATTTTTAACATTTTCTTCAGTGCTGCTTATTTACCATGGTCCTTTCATAAAACTAAAAGAATATATTGTTTCAACTTCGATGCGCAC
The DNA here is from genome assembly GCA_023380915.1 of Actinomycetota bacterium. The sequence continues at coordinate 13,653 of JAMCSM010000107.1, forward strand.
AAATAAAGATAAATTTTTTGCAACATGGTTTTTATCCAAAAAAGAAATAGATGACATTCTGGCCAAAACAAATCCGGTTGTACAAGATGAGAAAGAAAATTTAAGCAGTATAATAGTACAAAAAGACAATACTGTTCAGTCTGATAGTACTAATCAAGTCCTGGAATCTCAAAACAGCAAAGAGATGCAAGTTAAAGATATAACTGGAATAAATATTATTGACATAACCGGTACTAATTTTAAAGGCAAACTTATGATAGTTGACGACCCTTCAATAATTACAATAGGCCTTGCTCCAAAACTTGGAGAGGTCGGTGCTACTCTTAATGAAATAGTAAAATCATGCGGAGCTATTGGAGGCATAAATGCGGGAGGATTCTTAGATGACAATCTCCTGGGCACCGGAGGTAAACCTGATGGAATAATTATACAAGACGATAAAATTAAATTTATTCAAAAAGGGCTTAAAATATTCAGAATAATAGGGTTTAATAAAGACAACATTCTTGTCATAAGCAATTCAATGAATCTGGACCAGATAAATGCAAGCAACCTTAGGTGTGCAATTTCTTTTGGACCGGCGCTTATACTAAATGGAAAACCACTTGTAACCAAGGGAGGAACAACACTTGCACCACGTAGCGCAATAGCGCAGAGAAAAGATGGTACAATTCTTCTTTTGACAATTGACGGTCGCCAGTCGGAAAGTCCTGGTGCTAATTTTATGGACTTGCAGAATGTCCTGCTTAAGTATGGAGCTTATAATGCTGCAAATCTTGACGGTGGTTCTTCAACCACTATGAATTATCAGGGAAAAACTATCAATAAACCCTGCGATATAACAGGAGAGCGCTCAATTGCATCTGCTTTTATAATCATTCCATAAAAAAATAAGACATCATGAATCCGAAATATTAATAACTTTTATGAAAGCAATTAAAAAAAATAAAAAATTTATAAAAATACTGATATTAACAGGAATATATGCAATTTTATCCGTTGTTATTTCGACTTTAGTTATCTATCATATTAATAACTCAATAATCACAAATACAGATGATTCACCAATAAATAACTCTGGTACTACCCAGACAGAAATTGTTTCAAATGAAAAAAGCACCATTGAATCAAACAACACACCCATAACAATTGATAATTCTGCAACAACAGAATCCGCGGATACAAATAATACCCTTAAAATTAAACTTACAAATATACCATGGAATGCAATAAATATATCATTTTCATATGACGGAAAATACTGTGCCTATCTTTGTGACAATAAAATTTATATAAAAGATATTGCTTCCAACACAACAATCAAAGAAATTATTGATGATGCCCCTGTAACCAATTTTATCCTTATAAATGACCGTGACCAGATTATTTATTTTACCTTAAGGGGAACAACTTTGAATGTAAAAACATATGATATTTCTAGTAATACGGAAACCCTGCAAAAGACAATAAAAATACCTGAAGACGCAACAATTAAACATATTGATTATTCAGCTTTAACAAATCTTGTATTTCTTAATGTTGAGAACGGTAGCGGCAGTAGTTTAAAAAGTGCTCTATACTATCTTAATATAATGAAAAGATTAAAAACAGTTCAATTAAAAACTATAATAAATAATATGGTTTTGTTAAACAACGCCTTTACCTTGTATTATGAAGATTATGATAATATTCTTTACTGCTATCCCCAACCAATAAAATCAATAGAAGGACTTGATTTTAAAAAAACACGCTTACTGGGTTGTGATTCTACCGATAATGTATTTATTCAATCCTTAAACAACAGACACAATATTTATATTTTAAAAAATGGAAGTATTGATAATATAATAAATTTAAATGATCTTGCCTACAATGAATTTTATGCTGATAAAATTGGAGTTTATGTTATTTACAGCAATTATATAATTAATTTAGCTGGCGATATTAATAAAAAAATGCTATTGGATAGAAATTTATTATTCGTTGGTGCAGGTGGAGATAAAATGTATTTTAGAGATTCTGATGGCAATATAATTGCTAAAATTATAAAATTTGAATGAAGATCTTAAAGATTATGAAAAATTTGAAAACTTTGAAAATTTTCAATT
>JAMCSM010000108.1:0-6624 GCA_023380915.1 Actinomycetota bacterium
TTTCATATCTTATTTTTTCTTTAATTATTTTTCTTGCTCTGTGAATGTTAGTTTTTACAGTTCCTATGGGTTTTTTTATTAACTCCGCAATTTCCATATAGCTGTAATCCTGCAGATCGCGCAAAATCAGAGGAATTCTGAAAGCTTCGTCCATTTTAACTATTATATTAAGCACTTCTTTTACTGTTTCTTTTGTTATAAAACTATTCTCAACGCTTTGATTTATATTGGTAAAAATTACTTCATAATTTTCTTCAAAAGAATCCAGGCTTACTTTCTTATCGAATGCTTTGTTTCTTATCCTCAATTTATCAATGCAGGTGTTTACTGTTAATTTACGAATCCATGTTTTAAAACTTGATAATCCCCTGAAATTTTTAATTGAGAGATATACTTTTACAAAGACTTCCTGGCTTACGTCTTCGGCTTCCTGTGTATCTCTAAGAATAAAAAAAGCATTTGTAAATACGTATTTTGAATAAAGTCTTACAAGTTTTTCAAATGCAACCCTATCCCCTTTTTTGGATTTTTCTACAAGTGCTTTGTCTTCAATTTCTCTTTCAGTTTTTTTATTATCGGTATTTTCCAAGGCTGCCTCTATTCATTGAGTAGTATCTGCTGAGCCTGTTTCGACAAGACTGCCTTCATTTGTATTTTCGGTAACAGCGCTCCCGGACATCAGCTTGACAACATCTTCCTGCATTTTTATCACAGCATCTTTAGGAGCAATACTTCCCCTTATGACATTTTCCAGATTAATTCTTATTGCATCGCTTATAACTCTTAAAATTTTACCGGCTGGTTTGCCCCTGCATAATTTTGCCTGTTCAAATGCAGCTAAAAACACGGGGTTATTTTTGATTACGTCATTTTCACTCATTTTTTTCAAAACCGGAAAAGTTTGCGTGCTTATTGTCCATTCACCCTGAACTTCGGGTGACATCATGTAAGATATTAAAGTATTGGCAGCCAATAATTTTTCATTATAGCAATTTACATTTATCATAAATCCAGTTCCATTTATTAACGGTGTGGGATTTCTGAAACCCTCAGGAAGAATGGGTATTTTAGAAACACCAAAATTTATTCCGGCCTGATTATATTCATCTATAGCCCAGATTCCATTAATAACCATCTGTGTCTTACCTTCTTTGAATGAATTGTTTATTTCTTCATATGCAATATCATATGGCATAATCTTATCTTTATTATAGATTTTCACCAAAAATTCAAGCATTTTTTGAACAGATTGGGTATCAAGGTTAATAGAACCCGTGTTGTAGTCTACTATCCAATCCTGGTAGCTGCCGATAAGTGGAATTATCCATTCAGGTTCCCTGGAATTCAATAAAAAACCATACGCATTTTCTTTAGGTTTATTAACCTTCTTACAATATTCAATAAGAGAATCAAAATCTGCAGGCACAGATCCGGTAAGATTTTTATTGTAGAATAACATCAGGAAATCTGTAGCCCTGAAAGGAATGATAAATTTTTTACTGCCAAAGGTTGAAATTTCGACAAGCCCGTCAATTAATTCATTAAAATTCAGAGCATCTTCAACATTTTTAACCACATTGGCAGACGCCAGCTTCTGGGCTGCATCAAAACTTGATAATAAAATTTCCGGCCCGGATCCCGCAAGGCTTGATGCTTCAAATTGATCAATAAGTTCTTCTTCGCTTATAAAATGTCTTGACTGAATTTTAATAGTAGTGTTCAATGTTAAAAATTTACCAATGCTATCCGTTAGAGCGGCCCTTTCTTTTGGACTTATGCTATCCCATATAGTTATTTCAATAGATTTTGGCTGCCCCGCATTGTCTTTTAATGTATCTGCAGTTGTTGCAGCAGTAATATTCGTATTATTTAAATTGCCTTTATTACTTTTGAAAATACCGCAGGAAACACTTGATATCATTAAAAAAGAAACCAATAAGATGATTGCCGGCCTTGTCAAAAGTACTGATGGATTCGTTTTCTTTAATACATTTCTCATGATTTTTTCCTTAATAATCTTTAAAAAACATTTAACAATTATAATATAAATAAATTTATCATTCTATAATTCAACCAATAGTTAAACAGACTCTTTTATTTTTAGAGAATCTTTAAAGAATGGAGTGATGGCAAAATGATTAAATTGGCTGGAAAAATCATCCAGTAAAATTTTGATTTCAAAATTTTCCTGTTCCAGGGACTCAAGAATATCTTTTTCTGCGGAACACTCTTTTATAAAAACCACCTGATTTCTCTTGTTATAGAATGTTCCAAGAAGTTTAAGATTCTCAATCTTGTTCTGGCCTTTATTGATAACTTTGCCATCAACAATAAGAAAATTTCTGTCATAATGAAAATTTTCTTCAAATACTTCAGGGTTTCCCAAAAAATTTTCATTATAATTTTTATAATTAATTCCAATTTTGACCGTTGATATATCCGGATATTTATCTTTTTCTTCAAAATAATATAAAAAAGGCAGGGTCTTTCCAATGTCTAAATAGTTAGAAAACGCAGGTGTTGATCCGGAAGAAATTTTATTTCCCTCTTTATCATAGAAATCAAATGTTATTTCCAAATTTGTTTTATTTGTTAAAGAAATATTTTTAACCTCGCCCAAAATTATAATATCTTCATAAATATCCTGAGATAAATTACAATTTGAAATTTTCAGATCTATCGATTCTATGGTATCCAATTTTATTTTTGTATTATCAATAAGAAAATTCTGGTTACCTTGAGTAGTGCTTTTAATGGATGAAGCGTGTATGCCAGGTGTATTTTCCATATTATTTGAGTTTTCGGCAGCTGCAATAACAATCTTATCAATGTTACAAGAAGTTAAAAATATTATTAATATTGCCAACAATAAAAATATAAACACAGGCAGAATTTTTAGAAAAAAATAATTAACAGTTTTTTGAAACATCTAACACTCATCATCTTTTTCGCTAAGATTTTCCTCCTTTATTATTTTATTCTCATCATTTAAATGTATTATTGCAGGTTTGCAGGACTTTGCTTCCAGCTCATCCATTATTGCAAAAGCCATTATTATTATTCTATCACCTTTTATTATTTTTCTTGCAGCTGCCCCATTTAAACAAATTTCCCTGCTGCCTCTCTTACCTTCGATAACATAGGTTTCAAGTCTTTCTCCGCTATCAAGGCTCACCACCAGAACTTTCTCGAAAGGTTTCAGTTTCGCACGGTCCATTAATTCCCGATCAATTGTTATGCTGCCGGTGTAATGAAGTTGGGCATCGGTTACTAAAGCCCTGTGAATTTTACTTTTTAAAATATTTATTAACATTATTACCACCTTTGTGAATTTTAAAACAGTAATCGAATAAATTAAAATTCAGAATTAAAATACAAATGAATTAATAAAGTTTATTTTAACATATATCAACAATTATATTGTCTATAAGCCTGGTTTTTTCAATTCTGATTGCTGAAGCAACCAAAATTCTCTTTCTGCTATTGTTGATTTTTTTTACTTCTTCCAGTGAAACTGGATCTCTGAAATCAAAATAGTCTACACCCGTCACTATGGGATTACCGATTAACTTTCCAACTGCCAGATTTTTAATTTTTTTCAAATCTTTCTCCCTTTTACAACTGATCAAATCTCCTGCGAACCTCAGTGATTGGTAAAGTACCGGAGCCTTTTTCCTTTCATAACGCGTTAGATATCTGTTTCTTGAGCTAAGCGCAAGGCCATCCGCTTCTCTTATTACCGGGCATCCTATTATTTCTACCGATAGATTGAGGTCTTTTGACATTTTTTTTATTATTATAAGCTGCTGGTAATCCTTCTCGCCAAAATAAGCTTTATCGGGTTTTATGATATTAAAAAGTTTTAAAACTACTGTGCAAACTCCTCTGAAGTGCCCGGGCCTTACATTACCGCACATAATATTTTCCAGTTTTTTTACTTCCACAAAAGTCTGGAAATCCTTTTTGTACATTTCCTTTTCTTCTGGACAGAAAATATAATCTACGCCTGCATCCTCAGACATTTTAAAGTCCCTGTCCAGATCCCTCGGATATTTCTTAAAATCTTCTGCAGGGCCGAATTGAATCCGGTTTACAAAAATGCTTATCAATACCCTTCCGGTCTCCCTCCTTGCACGGTTTATGAGGCTTATATGCCCTTCATGAAGATAGCCCATTGTTGGTACAAATCCTATAATTATATTCTCTTTTTTTAAGTTTAGGGTAATATCCTGCATTTGAATTATATCTTTTATTATTTCCAAGACTTAATCCTTCTTTTTAGGCTTGCCTTTCTGCCCTATTTCGAATAATTGATTAAACATAGACAGGATATCTTTACTGATCCAGTTATTTTCATATGCTATCTTGCCTGTTTCTTTTCCCAATACTTTATAAAGGAAGATATCTTCATTTTTACAATATTTATAAAAATTTGCCATATGCTCTTCAATGGTTCCGGTATCTCCCCTTGCTATGGGGCCCGTAAGCGACTTTTTGGTTCCCATATTTTTGATATTTTCTAACGTCCCTTCCGAAAGAGCAATCATCCCGGCAAGAGAATCTTTTCCTTTTATGCCAATACACCTGTATATTTTAACTGCATAATTTATCAAGCTTACCAGATAATTGGAAGCAACACATGCTGCTGCATGGTAAAGCGGTTTTTTATCATCGTTAACTTCTAAAGCTCTGCCACCCAGAGTTTTAATAATATAAAGGCCTGTTTTTTTTGATATTTCGTCAGAGTACGTGAATCCGAAAATCGTATTTTTTAATGTCTTTATTGAATTTTCAATTGAGGCAAAGGATTTCAGGGGGTGTATCGAGGCAGTTGAACATCCTGCTTTTTGGGCACTATTTAAGATTTTTAAAGACTTCGATCCGCTAAAATGAATAAAAAGCAGCCTTCCATAATTTTGGGAGGCAGCACCAGATGTATCGATTGAGGAAACAATCTGTTTGCAAACTTCTTCTATCGAATCATCCGGCGTACAAATTAAAATAATATTACACCCTTTTGCCGCCAGGGCATTGTCAATGGAAAAAAAGATTTTACTGCCTGTACCGCCAAGAAGTTTTTTTGCTCTGGTTAGAGCGCTCCGGGTTTTTGAAGCTATTGATTTTAACTTTAAGCCGGGGAGATTTTTACTTGCAAGAATAACAGCCAGTGTTGTTCCCACCCTCCCTGAGCCAACGATACAAATGTTTTTGTTTTTGAATTCTTTCATGATATTAAATAAAGGGCTGTTAGCTTTATATGACCAATAGCAAAAGGCTGAAATATTCTCCGAAGCCTATGATATCCTTATTGGCATAAGCAAATACAGTAAGGTTTCATTTTTTTCAGACTTTATCAGTGCTGGCTTTAAAGGCTCTACTATGCTGAAAATAATTTTTTCGCCATCCATAATACTGAGACCGTCTATTAAAAAATCAGGGTTAAAGGCCATCTGGATTTTTTCCTCGCCATACGCAACTTCAAAATCTTCGCTGGAGCTGCCCACTTCCCTGATATTCATGGAAATTGTAATCTTTCCGTTCTCTATATTTATCCTAACGGGAATATTGTCCTGGGCAATAGAAGAGATTCTTTTTATTACCTCGAGCATAACATCTCTGTTTATTATAATATTATGGTTAAAATTTGAAGGAATCAATTTATCATAATCCGGAAATTTACCCGAAAGCAGCCTTGATATTATTACCGTGGTTATCTCCTTATCCTCCATCAGCACAAAACTTATCTGATTTTCTTCTACATTTACTTCTATCTCCGATTCGGCAATATCGCTTTTTAGCACAGTATCAAGAACCCTTGCCGGTACCACAACCTTTATTGGTTCGGACCCATAGTTTATTGAATCTTCTATTAAAGAAAGTCTGTAACTATCTGTTGAAACTAATTTTATTTTATTTTTACTGATATCCAGCAATATCCCGGTTAGAATCAAACGGCTTTCATCCGTAGAGCTGGATTTTTGTACTTTTGAAATCAAATATTTTAAATTTTTTATATTTATTTTAAACGAATTTTGTTTTTTAATCTGAGGGAATTGCGGATATTCTTCCAGAGAGTAGGTGTTCAGTTTAAATTGTGCCTTCTGACAGGTTACCTGTAATTCATTTGTGGAACTTATGAATTCCAACTCAACTTTGGATTCGGGAAAGCTCTTTAAAACATTTATTAAAATTTTTGATGGTACGATAACTCTTCCCTCTCCCAGAACATTGACCTTTGCGCTGCTTTTAATGCTGGTCTCAAGATCCGTACTGTAAACATTCAAAAATGTTTCATTTGTTTCCAGCATTATTCCATTTAATATAAAATTGGTTATTCTGGGTGTCATTGCTCTATTTACAAAAAGAACTTTATTCAACAGCTCGTCTCTTGTGGACTGGATTTTCATTATGGGCCTTTCTTTATATTGAAATATTTATTAACACCTATTCTATTATATACAATTATTTATTTAAATAGATAGTAGTTATAATAATGCCTGTTGAAACTGTTAATAAAATAAAAAACAGGACTGTAGTAATATAAAAAGCCACAAATTGCCTGTTGAAAAAACAGTTGAAAACTGTTAACAACCAGGCAAGTTGCCAACACGTGCAAGTCTGGTT
>JAMCSM010000108.1:6634-10037 GCA_023380915.1 Actinomycetota bacterium
AATTTTTTAAGTTTATTAGACCGGATGTTAAGATTATTTTAAGAGTTTTCAACAGGTGTTAATATTATAGCAGGCATAAAACCATAAAATATATCATGAGTTTGATTTTACCTTATTGGTTATCTCCTGCACCTGCTTGTAAACGTCCTTGTCTTTGGTTATGAGTTCATTAATTTTAGTAATTGCGTAAATAACGGTTGTGTGGTCCCTGTTGCCAAAGGCCTTCCCGATAGTGGGAAGTGAATCGCTTGTTAGTTCTCTGCAGAGAAACATTGCAATTTGGCGGGCATGGGCAATAAGCTGGCTCCTCTTGCTGCTTATTAAAGTATTTATTGGTATGGAAAAATATTTTGATACCTCTTTTATAATTTTTTGAATACTTACTTTGTAATCTTTATCATCCGGCATTATATCTTTCAAAACATTTTTTGCAAGGTTTAAATCAGGAGGAGCACCAGTAAGTGATGAAAAAGCCACAACTCTTGTAACTGCACCCTCAAGTTCTCTTATGTTTGAGGTAATTTTTTCTGCAATAAGGTTTAATATGGAATCAGAAGTATTTAATTTTTCCCGCTCGGTGTATTTTTTTAATATTGCGATTCTTGTCTCAAGATCGGGAGGCTGTATGTCCGTTACAAGACCCCACTCGAACCTTGATCTTAATCTGTCTTCAAGCGTAGAAAGATCTTTTGGTGACCTATCGCTCGAGAGCACTATTTGCTTATTTGTGCCGTGGAGAGCATTAAACGTATGAAAAAATTCTTCCTGGCTTGCTTCTTTTTCTTCTAAAAATTGTATATCATCCACAAGCAGTACATCATTATTTCTATAGCTTTCTTTGAAAGATAGGATATTCTTATATCTTAAGGCATTTATAAAATCATTTAGAAATTTCTCTGCAGATACATATTTCACAACGAGACCAGGATACAATTTTAAAACATACTGCCCTATCGCATTAAGCAAATGGGTCTTTCCCAGGCCCGCTCCCCCATAAATAAATAACGGATTATAAGATTTTCCGGGATTCTCGCTTACGGCGAGAGCGGCTGTGTATGCAAACCTATTGCTGTTGCCCGTTACAAAAGAATCAAAAGTATATTTGATATTGAAATTCACAGAAGCAACTGCGCTCTGGCTGCTGCCCCCCGTGACTTTTGAACCATCGTCAAAATAGCTCATAGACTTATCAGAAATGTCTGCGTCAATTATTATTTTTAATTTAGAAGCCGGATTTATGGCTTTTTGAGTTAAATCCGTTAAGAGGTCTAAATATCTGGATTCGAGCCATTCTTTTGCAAAAGGGCTGTTTACCGAAATAGTTAATATATTTTTCTTAAAAGACACTGGTTTTATGGGCTCAAACCAGGTTTTAAATGTGGGAATGTTTACAACACTTTTAATACTGTCTAAAACATTTTTCCAATTATTGATTACAAAATCTTCCATGGTCTTATATTAAAAATTATTTGAGTAATATTCAAGATAATTTTTTCCATTTGGGGATAATTTTCTTTTCCCGGATTCAGTTAATATTAACAATTTTTCATTTTCTAGAAAAACAAGTTCCCTGTAGGAGGTAGACAAACTAAAACCAAGCTCTTTGGCAACCCTGGATGGCCCCGTTTCTTCTAATTCTAATATTAATGATAATATTTTGTTTTGTCTATTTGATAATCTTAAATTTCCAAAGCTATCTGCAGCACCTGATTCTTCAATCTGGGGCGCAGACATTTTGGTTGAAGCAGTCGAATCATTATTGTAGCTTGGGGAGGCAATTAGCTTTGTATTTTGTAAAACCTGATTATTTTTTGATTCCTCGATCTTTAACGAAACCACTGTACCCTTTTTGATGTTATCTGTTACATCAATCGAACCTCCTGAAAAAATGATAGTTTCTTTTACAATTGGCAATCCCGAGCCAACTCCCCTGATGTATTTTTTCATAGTCGAGGTTGCTGAAGTAAATCCTGGCAGAAATATTTTTTCCTTATCATTGATTCCCGGTCCCTGGTCGGTAATTATTATTTGATTGCCGTTTGACAGTATTGTAATTATAATTTCATTAAAACTGGCGTGGATTAAATTTTCAACCACCTCTTTTATTATTGTATACGGAATTTTCCCCCCCATTTCATGTGATAAGGAATAAATTTTTTGAGGAGTTTCATCAAGAAAGCCCATTATTGAATCAGACTTTATTTCGATTAATCTCGGGATACTTCTCATATTGTCATATACCGCAATTCTGCTGATTATAGGAAAAGTAGAAAATTCGTCACTTAAATTTTTTTCGGGTTTCAGCGCCTCGGTCATTTAATTAATTCTTTGATGTAAATTTGTTTTTTAAGAAAAAGTATTTACAAAATAAATTATGATATTAAGCTTATATTTTGTTGACAGATGGCAATATTTTCAAAATCAGACGGTTAAAATTATATTAAATTATTGCTCTTTAATCAATTTCAATTTTTTTCCATAAACTTTTCATTTAATAAAGTTTTTAACAGGTTAAAATGTTAAAATTTTAAGCTTAAAATAAATTTTCTTTTTAATTTTGACATATCCTACAACGTTATTTTTTAGGTTATTAACAGGTTTATCCACAATTGTTGATAACTCTGTGAAAAAATCGGAAAGCTCTCATGGAAATATTGGAAGGAGGTTTATTTCTATTCCAAAACTATAAGTCAATAGAACAAATGTTTGAAGTAAATAAATAATATAAATATTATTAGTTTATTATCAAAAAGTATGGTAAAGAAATTAATAAAATATTGATTAATTTCTATAAAACTTTATAAAGATAGCCACGACCGGCAAATTTTTTATAAATCAAAAGAACCTGTGACAAAACAGGCAATTATTAAAGATATTAAATATTAAATCCTTGCTATAAACAAAATTAATATGTATAATTCTACATTCAATTAATGTTTATATAAAAGATTCTGTTTAGGGGCTGTAAAGTGAAAAGGACATTTCAACCAAATCAAAGAAAAAGAAAAAAAACTCATGGTTTTAGAGTAAGAATGCAAACCAAGGGCGGGCGGAAAGTAATTGCAAATAGAAGAAGAAAAGGAAGAAAGGCACTAACCGCGTAAATAATAAGGAGAAGAATAATATTACGCTGGAAACTCTGAAAAAAAGTAAAGATTTTAATAGGGTTTTTGAAGAAGGCAAATATATAAATAATGTTAATTACAGGTTATTGGTTTTGGTTACAGAAGATAAAAATAATGTTGTTAGATTGGGGTATGTAATCAATAAAAAGATTGGAAAAGCAGTTGTAAGAAATAGAGTAAAGAGAATAATCAGAGAGATTTTCATAAATATTACAAAAAACGCACAAAGAAGTATAGATATAATAATGATTGCCAATCGCGATTCCCAAATCCTTTCC
>JAMCSM010000109.1 GCA_023380915.1 Actinomycetota bacterium
TGGTGCAGATTGGGTTCTAGCTTCTTTATGCATCGGTACTGGTAGTGAGGAGATTGATTTAAAAAATATTGAGATTTTTACTGAAATTGTAAAAAAGAAAATCGAATGGGGTGTACCTCTTATAGGTGAGTTTTATCCTGTTAATGCAAAAAAATTATCCAAGGATGAACTTCATAAAGTTACTTATGAAGGTTGTAGAATAATGTATGAAATGGGTGCAGATGCAGTTAAAACTAATTTTACCGGAGAAAGATTCGAAGAAATAATAAATGTGTTGCCAGTGCCGGTTATTGTACTTGGTGGAGAGAAAATGAGCTCAGAGATTGAGTCATTGAAAGAAATCAAGAAAGCTTTAGATTTAGGTGCAAAGGGTATTTGTGTAGGAAGAAATCTTGTTCTGTCAACCAATCAGCAAAGGTATCTTGAGGCTTTGATACAAGTGGCGAAGAATAATGCAGTACCTGAAGAGGCATTTCAAAAAAATAATTAAAATTTAAAAACTTTTTATCTTGAAATTGCGGAGGTCAAATATGGATTTGTTTCTTACTGTTGATGTAGGAACAAGTGGAGTAAAAGTTGCAGTATTTGACGAATTTTGTAATCTTTTATATTTAACAATAGAAGAATATAGCCCTTTTTATCCAAAAGTTGATTATGTAGAGATAAATCCAGAAGAGTATTACAAGTCACTTAAAATTGGTTTATTAAAATTTTCAAAAAATAGTAAATTCGGCACCAAGAAAATTAAAGCAATAAGCATTTGCAGCCAGGCAGAAACATTTATTGTATTTGATAATAATAACCATCCTTTAATGAATGCAATTGTTTGGCTTGACAACAGAGCAATTCAAGAATCAAAAATTCTAACACAGAAGTTTGGAAGAAAAAAAACTTATCATATTACGGGTCAGCAGGATATAGTACCAACCTGGACAGCCTGCAAACTTTTATGGTTAAAGAAAAATAAACCTGAATTGTACAAAAAAATTCATAAAATTCTTTTTGTGCAGGATTTTATTATTTATAAATTGACAGGGAAATTTTTTACAGATTATTCATTACTTCCTTCATCTTTATTATTTGATATTGTTAATTTACGATGGTGGAAAGAAATGCTTGTGTATTTAAATATTTCAGAGGAACAACTTCCCAAAGCTGTTGGCTCGGGGGAAATTATCGGTAATGTCACAAAAACTGTCTGTAAAGACCTGGGCTTAAATTCTGATGTAGTCGTATTGACTGGTGGACAGGATCACATGGCAGGATCCATTGGTTCGGGCAATATCAGACAAGGAATAGTCAGTGAAACAACAGGAACAGCTCTTGCTATTTGCACTACAATAGATAATCTAATTTATGATAAAAGAATGAATATACCAGTTTATATACATTCAATAAAAGGTAAGTATATTCTGCTTCCATGGTCTCATAATTCTGGCATAATATTGAGATGGTTCAGGGATAAATTTTTTAATGATGCTACACCCGGAGAGGATGGTTCAAAATCTATTTCTTTTCATGCTTTAGATAAAATGGCAGAAAAAGTCGAACCAGGTTCCAATAGGCTTATACTATTACCATTTTTTACGGGAGCAGGATCACCGGAATTAAACCCAAACGCAAAAGGTGTATTTTATGGTATTTCACTTTTTCACGAAAGAAAGCATTTTGTAAGAGCTATCTTGGAATCTATAGCTTATGTTCTCAGAAGTAATATTGAAACCCTTAGAGATATGAGTTTAAACATAGATGAGATAATATCTTTAGGTGGAGGTTCAAAAAGTGATTTATGGTGTCAGATAAAAGCTGATGTTTTAAATAAGAAGGTATTTATTCTAGAAAATGAGGAGGTATCTTCATTGGGACTAGCTATTTTATGCGGGTTGGCTGTTGGTAAATTTAAGGATCTTGAAATTGCAATAAAAGAACATGTAAAAATTAAAAAAACATTTTATCCCAATATGAATAATGTTCATTTATATAATGATTTGTATAAAAAGTATAAAGAAATATATGCCAATCTTAAAAATGTTTTTTAAAAATAATTCGAAAAAATTATGAATAGCTAAATAGTTTATTTGGAATCTATTTTGATTTTTAAAGTATTTTTGTAATTGAATGAAGTTTTTTAAGGGGATTTGATAATTTTCTAAGTGATATTAGAAGCTGCATACGATTATGAAAAATATTAAATAATTCTGTGAAAATTATGCAGAAATTACTTTAAAAAAGTGCTATTTAGAGAGAATTTAATAAATTAATTTGAAATGAGTAAAGGTTAAAAAATGCAAATAAATTTGAGAATACTTGCAGATCAGGATCTAGATAAGGTTCATCAATGCACATTAAAGGTTCTTAATAATCCAGGTATGAAAATTTTAAATTCAAAAATGCTTTCTGCATTAGGAAAAAAAGGTGCTAAAGTTGATTATGTAAAGAAAGTGGTAAGTTTTACCCCTGAGCTTATTAATGAAACTATTGAACTTATGAAAAAAGATTTAGTTGAAGGTAGAATTCCAAAATACTTAAATGGAGTAACTAGTGAAAAAACAAACAGTAATGAAATACAAGCTAAATTTGGTGGGGCATGTGTTCAATATTTAGACTGGACTGGTAAATTATTTAGAGAGCCAACCGAAAAAGACTTAATAAATATGGTAAGGTTAGGTGAAGTTCTTCCTGAGATTAAAACGGTTGGCAATCCTGTAGTATATTTAAGAGATAAAAATGGCAGTCCTATTGATCCCAAAATGCAAAGGGTTAAAACTGCTGCTCTTGTTGCAAAATATACAACCAAGCCTGGACCAACAGAGGTTTGGAATTCAAAAGAACTTGAATTTTTAATTGAAATAGGCACAATAGTTAGAGGAAGTAAAGAAAATTATTTTAAAAATCCATGTTTTATTACAGCTAAAGAAACAATTTCTCCTCTGGTATTAGAGGGAAAATCAGCCGAAGTTCTTCTTGCTCTTGCAGCAAAAGATCTGCCTTGTGTTATAATCCCAATGCCTATTTCGGGGGTATCAAGTCCAGTCAGTTTATTTTCCAATACAGTAATTGGCAACAGTGAGATCCTTGCAGTCGCAACAGCTATAAAATCAATATATCCTGAAGCCAGAATAATAGGAGGAATTATTAGCGGCTCAATGGATATGTCAACGGGAACTGCAAATTTTGCTACTCCTGAGTCTACTCTTCAGGATCTTGCAATAGCTGAAGTACATGAAAAGCTTTATGGGTTTAATTTTGGAGTAGGGGGTTATCTTGATGCAAAATATCCCGGGATACAAAATGTTATTGAGAAAGAATTTAAATATTTCGCTCTAGCCATATCTGGCAGGTATACATATCCTGTTGGGCTTGTTAACTGGGGAAAATGCTTTTCTCCAGAACAAGCTCTTTTAGATATACAAATTATAAAAAATATACATAAGTTTTTAGAAGGTATTTCTATATCTGATGAAAATGAGCTGCTTGAATTGGTAAGAAAAGTGGGTATAGGTGGTTCATTCTTGCAGGAAGAAAATACATTATTTAATTATAAAAAATATTTAATGGTGCCGGAGCTTTTTGATCATACATTATCCCAGGGCTATGATAATGATATACAGAAAGACATGCTGATTAAAGCGCATGATAAAGTTGAAAAAATTCTTTCAAGGGATAACTTGTATGAGATTGATCCCTGGAGGAATAAACAGATAGATGAAGTTGTTAAAAGGGCTGAAAGGAAATTATAAGACAAAGAATTAGAAACAACAATCATACTAAATGACAATAAGAATAAAAATTAATAATTGGTCGTAAATATAAATATTTGAAATTAATTTTAACAAAACTTTAAAGCTATTTGACCAATTGCACAAATTAAGTATTTGTTTTATTGTAGTCATAAAATGAGACACCCTTTTAATTAGCTATTGTTGTCAATACACCCAAACAGATTATCAACTCACTTAGAGAAGTAGTAGTACTTATAAGTCAAAGAAACGCTGCTAGCAAAGCTGCAAGGCATCTGGTCATTAAAGAGCAAACCTATTACCGCTGCAGAAAATAATACAGCAGAATAAGGATCAACCAGGCTAAAAGGCTAAAGGAATTGGAAAAAGAAAATACACGCCAGGCAATCGACAGAATAAAGCTACCCAGAGATATAAAAATCAAGAAACTACTTGATGAAGATAAACGTACGAACCATATCATTAACTTAGTAGCCTAATATGGACATTATGGGACTCCAGGGATTACTGTCATGCTTAATAGAGAAGGTTGGATATTTCTATCCTGACCACAATGCTCATGGAGGCAATATACATAGGAAATTCATCACCAGACCAGATAATAAAAGCAGCAATACAGGACGCAGGCATCATTGGTGTAAGCTGCTATGAAATAATGGACATAATAACAATAAATAATAAAAAATCAAAATCATTAAGATTAAAATCATTAGTAATTGACTATTATCGGCAATGAATTTAAAATAAGAAAACTGTTGAGTTTTTGGGTTAAAGAAATTTTCTTATTTTAAAAAAAACTGCACAAATAAAAGATTAATAATCTTAAAGTTGAAAGATTTATTTATTTCAGGAAGTAAAAGAATAATTAGAGATATTTAAAAATGAATTTCCAGGACATAATCTTTAATCTGCAAAAATATTGGGCTGACAATGGCTGCATTATAAGGCAGCCCCTTGATCTTGAAAAAGGGGCGGGAACTTTTAATTCGGATACATTTCTTCGCTGTCTTGGTCCTGAACCATGGAATGTAGCTTATGTGGAACCAAGCAGAAGACCTACTGATGGAAGGTACGGTGAAAATCCATTCAGATCTCAATTCTACTATCAATTTCAGGTTTTGCTTAAGCCTTCCCCCGATAATGTTATTGATCTTTATTTAGGTTCACTTATAAGCCTTGGTATAGATTTGAAGATTCATGATATAAGATTTGTAGAGGATGACTGGCAGTCTCCGACAATAGGTGCTGCCGGGCTTGGCTGGGAAGTATGGGCAGATGGAATGGAAATTACCCAGTTTACTTATTTCCAGCAAATGGGTGGATTCCAGCTTAAACCTGTTTCGGCTGAGCTTACATACGGACTTGAACGAATTGCAATGTATCTGCAGGATAAAGACAGTTTCTGGGATTTGAAATGGTCCAATGATATAACATATAAAGATGTCCAGTTCGATTCTGAAAAGCAATGGTCGGCGTATAATTTCGAGGTAGCTGACATTCCAATGCTTCTGGATTTGTTTGAAAAGTATGAGAAGGAATTTACAAGAGTGATAGAAAGACAGCTGGTATTTCCTGCGCACGAATATGTTCTTAAATGCTCCCATATCTTTAATTTGCTGGATGCCCGGGAGGCAATAAGTGTTTCCGAAAGAACTTCTTATATAGCACGTGTAAGGAACCTTGCCAAAATTTTATGCTCTGCCTATTTGAAGCAAAGAGAAGAACATGGATATCCACTTTTGAGAAGAATTACAACTTTTACCCAGGATAATTTGTAATAACCGGAATACTAAATAGATAGGTGTAATATTAAATGGAAATTAATATAAATAATATATAAGTAAGCAAGTCGAATTTTAAGAGATATGGAAAAAGATTTAATTTTTGAAATTGGCACCGAAGAACTTCCAAGTTCATGCATAATTGAGGGAGTTGCAGGTTTAAAAAATCTCATGGAGGAGAAATTAGGCCAGGGAAGGATTTCATTTGAAGACGTAAAAACCTTCGGGACACC
>JAMCSM010000110.1 GCA_023380915.1 Actinomycetota bacterium
TACATATCTTGATTTTCTCAACTATGTCAGGAGTAGTTTTTGATAATTCAACTTCTATCATATATTTTCCTGAACCGAATAAACCCCGTCCCAGATTATCAATTTTACCCTCACCAATTAAATTCCCTCTGGACATTATTCCTATTCTTGTGCAAATTTTTTGAATTAAATTTAATTGATGAGATGAAATCAAAAATGTTATATTTTTTTCCTTATTGAGAAGATGAATATTATTTAATACCTGGTTTGCAATTTTTATATCAAGTCCCTCTGTAGGCTCATCAAGAATCGCCAGTTCAGGATCTTTTATAAGTACATCTGCAATCCCCAGTCTTTTTTTCATGCCTTTCGAGAATTGATTTACCAGCTGGTTTTTATTTTTTTGAAGTCCTACTATTTCAAGAACATCATCTATTTTTGTGTTTATCTGTTTTTGAGGTATATTATTTAATTCAGCGGTATAAGCAAGGTTTTGTCTTGCAGTCATATCCTCATAAAAACCAAGCCTTTCGGGAAGATAGCCTGTTATACTTTTAACCCTGATGGGATCTTTGGTTGAATTATAACCGGCAACTTTTACAGAACCTGAAGAAGGTTCTGTCAATCCGAGCAGCATCAGGATTATTGTTGATTTACCTGCTCCATTGGGGCCAAGAAGACCGAAAATTTCTCCTTTGTCTACAGTAAGGTTCAGGTTGTTGACGACAGATTTTCCATTATATTTTTTTGTTAAATTTTCTGCTACTATGACATGTTCCATATTTAATACATTATCCATATATTATCTTCTTCCCAGTCTGGAAAATATTACTGCAACTCCTACTATTACAATGACAATTATTCCTATTCCAATCCAACCCCAAACTGATGGAGTTTCAACTGTCACTCTGACATCGATGCTTTTGTTACTGTCCGTACTGTTGGCAGAAAGGGTTAGCATGTAATCACCGGCAATAGTTTTTTCAGGTGGCGTTATAGTTACTTTAATATCCTTTGATTCATCTGGTTTTAAAGTTTCAATTTTATCTGTATCGAATTTAATATTCCATTTTTCAGGTGCATCAGATTTTAATGCAATATTATCCAGATTTGCAGAACCAGTATTCTGGATTACTATAATGTATGTATTATCCTTACCTGATGTAGCTTTAGTATTTAACATTCCTGTTTTTGAAGTCAGTGTCATATCATAAGTAGCTGTAATAATAGCTTTAAGCTTTATCTCCTTGCTTACTTTCAAAGCATCATTTGTAGCCTTTATAGTGATATCATATTCTCCCGGATTCTGCTTAATCAGAGCAGTTGCAGTTACTTTAAGAGTTTCGCTTTTGCCTGGCTGGAGTTTTATTGCAGATATTTCACCAGCCTGATAAGAAGGTTCTATAGCTACATACCAGCCCTGTGGAGCATTTGCTGTCAGATTAAATGTTGCCTCTTCATTACCTACATAATTCATCTCAACCTGAAAAGCAAATGGATTGCCTTCCTTTGCTTTTAATTCAGGATAGGTACAATTAAATGTAACTTCGGGAGGTATATTTATTGTTGTCTCAGTCGTTGTATCGCCGGTTGAGGTAGTTGTTGCAGCCAGCACAACTCCCGGAATCAGAAGAACGAAGGATAGAGTTAAAAGAATTATTGTAGCAATCAAAGAATTCCTAAATTTTTTGCTTCCTTTTTTCACTTTTGTCAGTTTTCCTTTCTTATTACTTTAATTTTTTTATTATTTTATGTAATTAAAATGAAAATAAGATGAATTTTACCAAAAAAATCACAATTTTATGATTTTAATACTTTATAAAATTATGTCAACAATTTGTCCAGTATCAAACCCAATGAAAGCAGGATACCGCTGGCAATAGTCAAAAAAATAGTACTGGCCTGAGCAGGTATTATTTCTCTCTCATTATTAAACTTTCTTAAAGCAGTCATTACTGCTTTTACTGCCAGAGGCAATGCTGCCAGAAAGATTAAAAGATATACTGGCAGAATACCAAATATCACAGGTATAATTATAGAAAGATACATCAATATAATCAAAGCCATATATACATATCTTGATTTTTCCCTTCCCATCAGTACTACAAGATGTTTTTTGTTAACCAGTTTGTCTGCATTATAATCCGGGAACTCATTGATAAACAGAATTTCGAAAACGAGCAATCCATGCGGGATTGACAACAGAATTGACTGCAGCGATATTTTCCCCGTAAATAAAAAATAAGTTCCGCACACTGCAAGAGGACCGGACATTAAGAAAACCAGCACTTCTCCATAGCCCCTGTATCCTATTTTAAAAGGTGTACCCGTGTAAAAATAACCCATTACAATTCCAATTAAACCAAACCATATAAGATTAATATTTACAAATATAACAAAATAAAGTCCGAATAAACCAATTATTATAAAAGAAACCAGGCCTCCTATAAGCATTTGTCTTGGATTTATAAGTTTATCCTGGATTACCCTGCTGCCGCCTGAAAAGGGTGTGGGGTTTATATTTGCTTCATCATTTCCGCTCTTATGGTCAAAATAGTCATTTATCAAATTAATACCTGCATTGATGCCTGCAATTATTATTATGCTGGAAATAAAATAAAACCAGTTAAATTTTCCTATATTGAAAGCAAGAGCTGAACCCATAAAACCTGCCATTATAGTACCAAGAAAAAAGGGTGCCCTTATTGCCCTTAACCAGAGTTTAATGATATTCAATTAAACCTCCAAATAAAATATGACAAAAATTCATTTTATTAAAAAAATTTAATATATTTTAATAAAAAATCGCCAAATTGCCAATAAGAAATAATTTTGTA